>NZ_JAAHGT010000215.1:0-3814 GCF_010672385.1 Okeania sp. SIO2F4 | reverse complement strand
ATAAAGAAACGATTATTGGAATTAGAAAAATACTGTCAAACTTGGCAAACAGGAATTTTTAATCCAAATCTTTTACCAAGCAAAACAACCCCAGAAAGTGACTCAAGAATTGAACAATTTAGACAACAACTAACTATTAAATGTCCTGATGGTAAAACACGTCTTTTTAGTTGGCATTTACGGATGACTCCTGGTGCTTGGCGACTTTATTTTTCTGAATATTTAGGACCTGGAAAAATAATCATTGGTTATATAGGTCTTAAGTTACTTAAGCTAAAATAGTGACAATATTTTTGATAGTCAAATAAATATAGATATAAGGTAAAATTCGTGAGTAAAAATTATAACTTTCTCATTCCCAAATTTTCTTACATTTGTGGCATTATCACCATTATTACTCTAATAATATGGCTCCTAAGAGGTTGGAAAATTCTGGCATTTTTACCAGGAGGAGTGATTTTATTTCTAATTTTCTTATCCATAACCACTGGCGTAATTAGTCTCTTACAAAGACCACGCTAACTCCAATTTTTCTACCGAAAAATTAAGGTTTAAAGCCTCTTCTTTCAAGGAGAAAAAAATAAAAAAAGTTTCTCTGAAGCCATCCTCTTCTTTTTAAGCAGAGGTAATTATTAATTGTTAATTATTAATTATTAATTATTAATTATTGAACATATTTCCTAATACTCTTTTTCCCCTTCCATAACTTCGCTTTCCCTTGCCATTGCCTCACCTACTGTTACATTTAATTGTGCCCCAATTAAAACTACCAATGAACTAATATATAACCATAATAATAAAATAATAAAAGTACCAATAGCTCCATAAGTTCGGTTATAGTTGCCAAAATGTAAAACGTATAAACGAAATAAATTAGAAGCTCCTGCCCACATTAATGCTGCAATAATTGCACCAGGCATTATAGGTGTACCTTTCCTTCTACAACTCGGACCAAAACGATAAACAAAAGCAAAAGCTGTTGATACTATTCCTAAAGTAATCGGCCATCTTAATTGACTCCAAGTTTCTAATAATTGTGACTTCAAAACACAATTATCAACAGGTTCTTGAAATAAACAATTAGCAACTTGATCGGGAGGGCAGTTAGGCAAAGTTTCTAGAGTTTCTAATAAGCAACTTTGCCGAGCAATCATATCTACAATTAAGTCGCTAACTAATACTAAGCCAGAAGCAATAATTAATAGTATTAGAGTCCCAATAGTTAGCCCTAAAGAAACTAATTTTGCTTTCCAAAAAGGTCGTTTTTTCTCAATCGGAACTTGATGAATTTGATCGAGAGCTGCCATCGCAGAACTAAGTACACTAGAAAATATCCAAATCGAACCAATAAAACTAAAAGAGAATATTTCTTTGTTGGGAGAACTCTGAATTTCATCGACAGCCCAGCTAATTAAAAACTGTACTTGATTTGGCAGTATATCTATTAGTAAACCTCCCATTTTTAAAAGGGTTGAACTTAAAGAGTCAAAAAGTCCAATTGCCGCGATTATTGTTAATAAAGCAGGAAATAAAGCGAGCATAGCATTATAAGCCATCTCTGCTGATAAACCTGGTAATCTTTGTTTTGCCGCACAAATAAATACTTCCTTAATAGTCTGGAAATTCAGGTGGAGAATGAACTGAAAAAAGCGAATTATTCGTCTTAGTATATGTTTAATTATCGACTTTAGTATTGCCAATACAACTCTATACGCACCTTGAGCAATTGGAGTTAATAAATCTAAAAATCGCTGCCTATTTTCGCGGTTTAAAACTTCCCGCAATGTTGCAGAATTAAAGTGACGTAGAAAATTCAGAAAGCTCATGGCTTTTGACTAAAAAGTAATATATATAATTATTTCAGCAAAATTAATTGTATATTTTATGCTTGACTTAAGTAAGTAGGCCAAATTATTTTGGCTCTACTGATAAAGTATACAAGTATATTTTTTACCCTATTCTCTACTCCCTTAAAAATATTAAATTAATTTGGCACAGGTACTTAGCTATTGGTAGTAAAGAATCACTTATAAACTAACTATAACCTAAGCATTCAGCTCTTAGCAATCAGCTAGCCTCTTACAGAGAAACTGCGTTATCAGCAAATAATAAATAATTTTTATTCTAAAGTTAAAGGAGCGTACTTTGGCAGTAACTTTTAATTCTCTCTCAATTTCAAGGGTTGCTTTTACCTGCTCCATTCGGCAATAGCTGATAACTGAATGCTTATACTACAACTTAAAACTAACAATTCTAAATAGGCAATTTTCGGACTTTTTAGAGACTGTTTGTTAAAGGAATATTAAACCCTGTAGTAGGGTGGGTTAGATAATAATAGATATGCTTACTCACCAAACTCTTAACTGTCCGTCGTAACCCACCGAATATACCGAATATTAATCATTCTAGCCACCTTAATCTTTACTTGTGCTTACTCTCTTATCAAGGTAAATTACCTCCTTTAAGGCAAAATTACAAAGTAACAATCTAAAGTTAGAACCTAGGGATAAATTTAGGAGTTTGAAACTAAGAACAAACTAATAGCAAATCTGTTATTCAAAGGAGCTTTTTGGTAAACGCCAAAACTCTTCCTGTAAAAGCTTTTTACCAAAATTAGAAAGAACTATAAGCTGTCAACCGGATTTAGTATAAGATATTTGAGATATTTATGTTAAAAAATTTTAGTCTTAGCAACAAAGGTATAATCAATTTAGTTGCTAGTAAAGTGTGGGACTCCTTAACCTGAAAAGTATAACAATTGTAGTTTGTATATCAAATATACAGACTTAGTTGAAGTCGGCCATATTATAGTATAGCTAGGAGTTCAACTTTTGATAGAGACTTAAACGCAAATATTAATCTCAAAAAATATTCAACGACCGATAGCTTGTCGGAAAGTAAAGCCTGTGGAGATTCAAAACCTCTTCACAACAAGTCTGTTAAGGATTCTATGAAACAGGAAGTCAACATTAAACCTATTCAATTATCTTGATTTGAGTAAGTTTGAGTAAATTTCATCAAGCAGAAACATAACCCAATTAAATGGACACTCTATCATCTAAAATATGATATGACTCAGGATATAACCCCATGGTTAAATGAAATCAAAGCTCTTCAACAAAAAATAGTTGAACTACAAACAGAATTAAATGCAGCCCAAGATAGTGCTTCTCAGTGGCGTCAACTCTACAATACCGAAGCTCAACAACGAAGAAATGAAACTCAACAGAGTCAAGAAATTATTGATAACTTAAAGACCAAACTTCAGAAATTACAAAAGGGTTTTTCCTCTGTTAAAGGCGATGGAGGTGAAACTTTAACAACTATTGAAGAGCAAATCGAACATTTACAAACTTTGGCTGAATTTAAGGCCAAAATTATTGAGACGATCCAAGAACGCGATTGTGCTGTTGAACAAGTCCAAAAGTTAACTATAGCCCTTAAACAAGAGCAAACTAATCATGCAGATACTCGTAAAAGTTTAACAAATGCTTTAGCAGATGCAGTAGATATTCTGGCCAAAGCAAAAGTAACCAAACAAGAAAAATTGGAGAATATTCCCAATAGTCAGCCAAAAACAGAAACTAATTATCAAAATCAAACTCAAACTCAAACTCAAATCCAACTACAGGAGAGAAAATCTCCCAATACTCCCCAGTTACCAGGCAACGAAACACCATTACCTCGCTTGCCCAATAGTAGAGATTAGACAGAAAAGCTCAAAATTGACATCCTCCCCGGTCTAAAGACACCAGCATTCCTACTGATCCTAAACTATTCGCTGGGTTGAAGTTTCACAGGCTGCTGGTATTTA
>NZ_JAAHGT010000214.1 GCF_010672385.1 Okeania sp. SIO2F4 | reverse complement strand
TCTTAAGTCCAACTTTTAGCAAAAGAGAGTAAAAATGCAACTATCATCACATCCAGACCTACCAGAAATGTCACTAAATATACAATCTACTAACAATTCTGCCCCTAGTAATAGGCCATTTTTGACTTGGCAACTGATCATAGATTGGGCAGAAGAACACTACCGTAGTAGAGCTTTTACCAAAGATGAACGTATTCCCGCCCGCCCTGGTTTGTTGTATCTAATACAAAAAGGAGCAATTCGACTAGTAGGTAATGCCCACATTAGTGCCAATCGCAATAAGTCTAGCAAGTCAAAAACAAGTCCAATTTCAGACGAAGCTTTCCTTGGATTTGTCGGTGCTGGTCAACCGTTTGAACTAATAGCTCAGTCACCATTTACACTACAAGCTTATGCTCATGCCGATCAAACAACTGTACTGTGGATGTATTGGCATGACCTCGATAACTGGCCTCACTTCCGCAGAGAAGTTCTAGATGCTTTTAGGTATCAACATCAAAGGAAACTTTTGTGGCTGAGTACCCTGGGTCAACGTCGTACTATCGATCGGTTATTTGGATTTATCACACTGTTAATTGAAGAATATGGAGAACCCTGGATTAGTGAAGATCGGGCAGAACTAACAAACGGTTATTATTTACCTTGGCCTTTGACCCATGCTCAAATTGGTAGTGCTATTGGTTCCACCCGTGTAACTGTGACTCGTCTTATGGGTAAATTACGCCAGCAAGGCTTAATCTATATCCAAAACGATAATCTGATCTGCTTGCCAACAGAGTAGACCTCTTGCAAAAATATTTTGTGCTATGGTAAATTGCTATTTTTGGGTCTAAGTTTGCTTGATAATATATCCAGAATTTATCAATTTTCTTGAATAATTAATAAGAGGCGATCGCCACAAACCAAAGTCATTAAAAATAGGCAAGAAAAATAAGTTCAGCTAATAATTAAAAGCTCAACTTAACTAGAGATTTAATAAATTCAACTTGAAAGTTAATTAGCTAAATCATAATTATAAAGACGAGCTATTAAGTTGGCTCTTAGTCCAAATCTTTGACCAAGATTTTGTTCATTAATGGATCATGGATAATTACCTCTCCCTAAAATGGATTGGATTGAGGCGGAGCGTGAAAATTTTGTCTTCTCAAGGGGAGATTGGATATGCTTAGGTAACTCATCCATCCCATCCTACTCCATGCTCCCTCTTGCTTCCTTTCCTTCGGAATGCTACGCAAACGGAGGAGCTGCCTCTTGCTACGGTAGCTCTCGCTAACACGCTAAGGCAAAAGACCGCTTGTTTCTCCACGGCGAGTGAGAGGCTTTAAACCTTAATTATTCGGTAAGGATAAGAGAGAATTTTAAAGATTTTTAGTCGTCTATTAATATGTTCTACTATAATTTTTAATTGATTCAGTTGCCGATGATATTTTTTCTCTTATGAAAGTTAACTTCTTCCCTTTTTTTTTCTTGAGTAGTGTTTGATTTAATTGATGAATTTTACCTATTCCTTGATAACTTTTATCCGCGATAACTTTAATTAAATTCCCAAATTTAACGGTAGTATTTTTTTTTAATATTTTAAAATCATCAGTTATACCTTTTCCATTGACTAAACATAAGATTTTTTCATTTTTTTGTTGAATTACTAATTTTGTTTTTAGTGTATTTTCTCTTTTTTTTTCACTGTAAAACTGTTTTTGCAGTTTTAATGGTCTTTCAATTTTACTTTCCATGACATCCATCACTACCAGTTCTTCTTCAGCATAAGTTTTCCATAATTCTTTTTTCCCGGCAGTCGAAATTGACGAGATTTAATTAAGATATTTTCAATTTTATGAACAATACGACAGACATTAGATTCAAGCATTTTCCAGTCCAATCCAATATGATAATAAGTTCTATATTTTCTCAAATATTGAAGAGTCATTAAAATTTGGTCTTCAACTATTAATTTGGGCTTTAGTCCTGATTTCTTTTTTTCTTTTTCTTGAGTTTTGACAGTACGAACCATTACTCTAAAAGTTTTTTTTACCCCTGTCAAACGCTTAAATTCTGTTGATGATAACTTTTTGGCTTGCAAATATTTCACGATTAAATTAATTTGATTTGCCAAACAATTTTATTTAATAATTAGACAATAATTTTTCCTTGAAAACTTAATTAACTTTTTCGACTTGGCAGTCAGAGCGAAAGGAGTAAGGAGTGCTGTCCCATCACTTTTTTAGGTGGCGATCGCGCTTACTGTAGTGGTTACTCCTAAAATAAATAGCATTTGATTATACCACGAAATACTTTTGCAAGAAGTCTTATCTTATTTTTTGTATATTGGTAGCTACTCCCGCATTTCTTGGAGACAAACCATGAGCTACTATATTTAGTCAAAGAGAAATTGAAATAAGGTTTTTTGATCGCTGAGGCTAGCTTGGTCAAATTATTTGATTAAAATGGTATTATTGGAATACAGAAAAAAAATCAATATTTATTAATTTTTTTTAGTAAAAATATTTTGTCAAAAAAATTATTATATCCAATGAATCAAGAAATTATTCATGTTCTTTTAATAGAAGATAATGAAGAGGATTATCTTCTCATCAATGATTTATTATCAGAGCTGGAAAAACCAAAAATATTCCTAGATTGGGAAAAGACTTATGAAGCAGGATTAGCAGCAATAGAAAAAGGTCAGCATGATGTTTGTTTAGTTGACTATAATTTAGGAGAAAAAAAAGGGTTAGAACTACTGCAAACAGCAATTGTTAGGGGTTGCCAAATACCAATTATATTACTGACAGATGAAGATGATAGAGAATTAGATGTGAATGTTATAAGTTTAGGTGCTGCAGATTATCTAGATCACTCAGAAATTAAAGGATATACATTAGAGCGGGTAATTCGTTATGCAATTGACAGAAATCAAAGTTTAAAAGCTCTCAAAGAAAGCCAAACTAAACTACAAGAAGCACAAAAAATTGCCCATTTAGGTAACTGGGAATACGAAATAGCTACAGAAAAAATAACTTTGTCGAATGAAGCATTTCGGATTTTTGGTCTTAATCCCAATCAATCGCAACCAACTTATTCAGAATTGCTGAAAATGTTGGTTCCTGAAAGCCAAGAATTATTGAAACAAAATCTAGCTTTAGTATTAGCACAAAAACAAGGTCGTGAATCAGAATATAAGATTATTCGACCCGACGGTACATTGAGATATATTTCTACTAAGTCTACTGTAATTGTCGATAATAATTCGGAAGTTATAGGTATATTTGGCACAATGCTAGATATTACGGAACAGAAAGAAGCTGAATTAGAACTTCAGAAGCTTAGGCAAAAAGAGCATTTATTAGGGCTAATTTTAGACAGGATTAATCAATCTTTAAATTTAGAGGAAATTTTAAAGACAACAGTAGATTCTGTCAGAGATTTATTACAGTGCGATCGAGTGATTATTTACCGTTTTCTGCCAGGTCCAAGTGGCATTGTTGAAAAGGAATCTGTAACAGAAGGTTATACCCCCATTTTAGGTAACATTATTACCGACCCATGTTTTCCTAATGAAAATGTTCTAGAACAATTTAAACAAGGTTATATTAGTATCATAGAGGATATCGAAAGCCCAGAGATAACAGATTGCCATCGAGATTTACTTAGAATATTTCAAGTTAAAGCAAATATGGTATTGCCAATCTTGATTAGTCAAAAAGAAGGAGATAAACAAGTATCAGAAATTGTTGTGTGGGGATTATTAATTGCTCATCATTGTAGGGAAAAAAGGGAGTGGCTCCTATCAGAAACAGATTTATTAAGGCGCTTGGCAACTCAGACAGGAATTGCTATTCAACAAGCTCAACTTTATCATCGTTTAGAACAACTAAATCAAGAATTAGAAAAAATAGCTTATATTGACGGTTTGACAGGAGTTTATAATCGTCGTCACTTTGAAGAAAAACTACAACAAGAGTGGAAAAGATTAGGACGGTATAAAACTTTAATGTCAATCATTATGGTAGATGTAGATTATTTTAAACTCTACAACGATACTTATGGTCATCAGGAGGGAGATAAATGTTTGCAACAGGTGGCTCAGACTATTAGTGCTGTAGTGAAACGACCAGGAGATTTTGTTGCTAGATACGGGGGGGAAGAATTTGCGGTTGTCTTGCCAAATACTCCTATAGAAGGAGCACTTCAAGTTGCAGAAAATATTAGAACAGAAATAGAAGGTTTAAAAATTCCCCATCAAGGTTCAGCAGTGAGTAAATGGGTGACAAGTAGTTTAGGAGTTGCAGATAGTAACTGCTCTAATCAATCTAATCCAGAGATATTAATTCAAGCAGCAGATATGGCTCTCTACAATGCTAAAACTTCTGGCAGGAATTGTGTTGAGATTTATGATTCCTCTAGGCAAAATCTGGAGAAGCAAAAACAAGAAATTAATTTAGCCACACAACTGCGAAATGCTTTGGGAGAAAATCGTTTTTGTTTGTATTCTCAGGCAATATTACCACTGCACGAGGGTGTGCAAACAAAGCTGTGTGAAATTCTCCTGAGATTTGGGGATGGTTCTGGGAAAATAATTGCACCAACTATTTTTCTCTCAGTAGCAGAGCGTTATCATTTAATGCCCAGAATTGACCGTTGGGTAGTTAAAACTCTATTAGCTTATCTGTCTTTGCGTGAAATTTCTCTATTATACAAAGACCAGATTTTTACAGTTAATCTTTCTGGAGCTAGTATTAACGATTGTTATTTTCTAGAATTTATCGAACATCAATTTGCTTTTTATCAAGTGCCTCCCCAACAAATTTGTTTTGAGATTACTGAGACTGTAGCTATTACTAATTTAGAAAAGGCAGCCCAGTTTATTCAGTCTCTCAAACAACTAGGTTGTAGTTTCGCATTAGATGATTTTGGCAAAGGAATGTCTTCTTTTTCTTATCTGACAAATTTGCCAGTAGATTACCTAAAAATTGATGGGATGTTTATTAAGAAGATGGAAAAAGATTCCGTTTCTCAAAGAATAGTAGAGGGTATTCATCATATCGGTAAGAAAATGGGTTTGATCGTCATTGCTGAATATGTAGAAACCGAGTCTATTTTCAACAAAGTCAGTGATTTAGGTATTGACTATGGTCAAGGGTTTTATATTGAGAGACCAAATCCCCTTATACCAATGTTCAATAATTAATAATTAATAATTAATAGACATCTCCAAAAATAAAAAATGAAATCAATTCAAGATATGAAATCAACAATTTCATTCCCTATTCCCTATTCCCTATTCCCTATTCCCTATTCCCTATTCCCTGACTTCTAATAATTAATAATGGCTCTTCTAGAGTAGTTATGAAAATTTAAGAATAAAAAAATTACATTTTACTTAGTAATTTTCAAGTAAAGTATGCTCAAACCCTTGCTAAATATTAACTAACAGCAGATTTTGATCCGATAAAATATATTGAATTTGAGCAACAAAAATGAACTTTTAATAATATGCCATCTAACTCCCTTCTCTTTTTCATTTTGAAGGTTTTAAAGCAACTAATTACCATTTTATTACTGAAAATGAATTTAAGAATTGAATGAGAAAATCAAGTCCAAACTACAACTTGTCCTTCCCCCTCAAAAGACTACAGATAAAATCCATCCATCTCATGGATATAGACTCAGAGATATTCCCTTGAGTAGCTTTGATGTTTTTCTACTTGTTAATCGCCGTCAATTTAGATGTAAAAACTGTCAAAAAGTTTTTTCAGAGGAAACCTCGCCATCCCATCCGTTTGTCATGCTCCGCTTTCCGACCGCTCTCAAGGGGATATTGGATATGGCGCACTTCGGAGCGGCTCTGTCAAGAGTGGGAGACCTCGCCATCCCATCCGTTTGTCATGCTCCGCTTTCCTCCAATCGACCAAGAGAAGAAATGATATTTCCCCATCTTCAATTCCCGAGCGGTTTTAACCTTCTTGTAATTATCAATTATCCATTATCAATTATCAATTAATGAAATCATGTCCGGATAATTAGTGATGAAAAAATTTTCTGTTCCCTATCATCATTTATTTATTAAAGTTGTTGGGAAATAAAAATTTAAAATGCTCAAAAGCTGATTTTATAAGGTTTTCAGGATTTTAGACTCGAAAAACACTATAAACTTTGACTAATAAGGGTTTTAGCCATTTTTTTAGCTTAATTCCCAACAACTCTATTATTTATAACTATTCAACCGGACATAATATTAGAAGTTAGAAGTAATCCCTGAGTGAGGAGAGAGCATTTATAAATGTCTGCGCCCTATTTGTGTAGTGCTATAAATTATTAATGGAAGTTTAGCTGAGGAATTTATGACTATTGAGGTTGACTACATTTTCCCACCAGAGGTAGATGCTGAAAAACAAGGCCAAATTATTGCAGTGGGACAAACAGCAGGTACTTGGGGTGCAAATTTTGCCCATAGAGAAAAGTTTTTGCATTCACATTTAGGGAAAGTTGTCAAGGGTGTGACTAACCCAGAAGGGGATAGCATAGTCACTGTTGCTTTTCCAGAAGCAAATGTGGAAGGAGATATTCCCAGTCTGTTAACTATGATTTTTGGTAAATATTCCATGGCGGGTACTGCCAAAGTATCAGCGGTGCGTCTGCCAGAAAATTATGGGTTGCGCCCGAAATTTGGCATTAAAGGTATTAGGGAAATTTTAGGAGTAGGCGTTCGCCCGCCACTGATGGGAATTTTTAAACCAGCGTTAGGTTTATCGACGGAAGACTATGCCTCTATTTTAAGAGAAGTAGCTAATGCTGGTCTGGATATTATTAAGGATGATGAAATTATGGGAAATCTTGAGGAAGCTCCCACCCTCATTCGTCTTCATGTTTGTCGCCAAGTGCTGGAGGAAGTTAAGGAAAAAACGGGTCGGACGGTATTATATGCTATTAATGTTACGAGTAAATTGGGGAAATGTTCTAATCCACTGGATACTGCAAAATTATTAGTGCGTGAAGGTGCAAATGCACTTTTACTAAATGTTTTATCTTATGGTTTTTCTGTATTAGAAAGTTTGGCTGCCGATCCAGAAATTAATGTTCCGATTTTTGCTCATCCAGCTTTAGCAGGGGCAATATGTGCTGCTCCTAATTATGGTATTGCTTATCCGGTAGTATTGGGAACTTTGATGGCTCATGCTGGTGCGGATGCAGTTTTGTATCCTGCTAGTTATGGCAGTCTCGGTTTTGACCCTATTGAGGAAGGAAAAATTCGGGATATTCTCCGGAGTCGAGATGTGTTTCCTGTTCCTGCTGCTGGTATTAAACCGAGTGTAGTACCTCAAGTCTTAAGAGATTATGGTCAGGATGTAATTTTGATGGCTGGTACAGGAATTATGGATTATCCTAATGGTAGAGAGGCAGGGGTAAAGGCGTTTTTTCAGGCTTTGGCTTTAGAGTCAGAAGTGAGGCAGTAGGGGAGTGGTTCACAAGGGTAGGTTTTTTTACTTTCTGGTTGTGAATAGACAAGGAAGACAAAAGACTTATCTGGACTTTTAGATTTTTGACACTGAAAATGGCTTTAAACCCAGTATTAGCAAGGGAAATACCTGAAGAGAGCTTAAAATGACTGAAACCTAGATATACCAATAAAACGTTTAATTTCAGGTAAAAACATTACAGTATAAAGGTTTGACCTTATTTTTAACCTGTTTTTTCCTAAAGTCCAGTTATTACAAAAGTTTTTCATGCGTGATATAATAAAAAGTTATTCATTTTTTGAGTTTACCTATAACCAACTGTCATATAAAATCTGGTTATACAGTAATCATATCCATTACTTCCTCTTAATACAGATGTTCAATTGAATACGAATTTAAAAATTCATTTTATTCAAATTCTTTCTTTATCCAGAATTTTGAATTTTGAATTTTGAATTCTCAATTCTGACTCCTCGACGATACGATAACTATAGCACTACGTCTTTTGGTGTTTGAGAATAAATTTGGATTATAAGGGAACAGAAGAATGTCAAGAGCGTATTTGCGTAGCGTTATAATTACCCGGGTTCTATATCAGATTGGCGATCGCCCTAGAATTTAATTATTCAAAAAAATGACGAATTCCCGGGTTCTTGTCAGGTAAATTTAGACAAAAAATAAAGTTTTATTATAGCACAAAATTTTTTTGCAAGAGGTCTAAGGAAGACAAAGCAGAAAAAAGCAATTGTCATTGCTAGATTAAGTTCTTGTCTGATAGATAACTAAATTTCTATAAGTTTTAATTTGGAGGCGTTTGTGCTTCGTTGTATATTCTCCCCCAATCTACCAAATATTACCGAATAATTAATAATTATTCAGCTGTAAGGTGGGAGTGGGGGGAGAAGTAAACATAAGAATAATTAACATATTAGGTGGCTAATAATTATCAAAAAGGTTATTGGGCTAGTGTTAATTACTTAATAATTGAAGTATCACCTAAGTATAGCATTACTTTTAGACATCTCCATCAAAGATGAGTAGGGAGTGGAGAAGGGAAATAACTGATAATTGCTCTACAATAATTGATTTTATTTTTTATGATTGGAGATGTCTTTTGGTAATTAGTATTAGGAGGTAAGAGCATTGTAAAAAATTTGGCAATTAGGTCGCTGGAAAATTTTTTTATACCGAATTAAACGTATTTAATATAAAATGATAAAAATGTTAGATCGCTCAAAACCAGTTGTATTCTGTGACTTTGACGGTACTATTACTGCCGATGAAACTTTTGTGGCAATGTTGAAGTATTTTGCTCCAGAAGTTTCAGCTCAAGTGATGCCAGAAATTTATCAATTACGGATAACTCTACGGGAAGGTGTGCGCCAAATGTTGGAAGCTATACCTTCAGAACGTTATTCGGAAATAATTGAATTTTCCCAGACAAAGCAAATACGACCAGGTTTAGTAGAATTATTAGATTTTCTTGATGCTGAAGGAATAAAGTTTGTTGTGGTTTCTGGTGGAATTAGAGTAATGGTGGAGACGGTATTAGGAGAATTGGTAAATAGGATAGAAGCTATTTATGCTGTGGATGTGAGTAATGCAGGTAATTTTTTACAGGTACATTCTGAGTTTGAAGGAGACACGGAGTTGATGGCAAAAGTACAGGTGATGAATTTATATGATGCTAGTGAAAAAATAGCAATAGGAGATTCAGTAACAGATTTGAATATGGGTTTAGAAGCTTCCTTGGTCTTTGCACGCGATCGCCTAGCTAAGTATTTAGATGAAAGGCAAAAGTCTTATATATCTTGGGATGATTTTTTTGATGTGCGTCAATATTTAGCTAATCTTTGGCGGTAATGTAGTAGGGGTTAACGGCCACCCCTACTACATATGGTGGTTGTGTGTAAGTCTCGAGTCTCAATATTATGCAAATACTAGAAGTAAAGGGTAAGGAGTAGGGAATAGTAATTTGGGAAACAAGGAATAGAAAAGAAGAAAAATAACTGTACTTCAGTAGATATCTTCAATAATAAAAAATCCAATCAATTATTTTCCTCTATTCCCTATTCCCTTTTTTCTGGAGATGTCTAGTAATTTCAGAAACGCTATAATGTAGGCTGCAAAAATGAAAATCAAATTATCAAGGAAAAATCTAATGAATACAAATCCCAAAAACTCTAGTAGTAAAATTTCCCGCAGAAAAATACTAAATTATGGCAAATTTGCTCTAGCAACAGGAGCAACAACTTTAGCTGTTAGCTGTCAAAAAGAAAGTGTTCAGCAACCAGAAGCAACATCAACAACACCTGCCCAAATTCAAGTTTCTCCAGAAATGTCTCCAGATGAAATTTTGGAAATATTAATGGCAGGAAATAAAATATTTGTTGAAAATAAACGTACAAATCATAATGTAAGTTTTGCCAGATTAACAGAAGTTGCTTCTGGTCAAAAACCCTTTGCTAGTATTGTTTATTGCGCAGATTCTCGTGTACCTGTTGAGATAATTTTTGATAGAGGTTTAGGAGATTTATTTGTTGTTAGAGAAGCTGGAAATATTGCTACTCCTGAAGAAATTGGTAGTATATAATTTGGTACTTTAGTGTTAGGTTCAAAAGTTTTAATGGTATTAGGACATGAAAATTGTGGAGCAGTCAAAGCAGCAATGGATGGAAAACTTGTTCCTGGTCAGATTGGTAGTATAATTGCTGCAATTAAATCTGCTGTAGAAGTTGCTAAAGGTCAACCAGGAAACCCTGTAGAAAATGCTGTGAAAGCTAATGTATTTCAACAAATAAAAATTATGAATTCTTCTCCAGTAATTAACCAGTTAGTGCAAGAAAATAAACTAAAAGTTGTGGGAGGTTATTATGATTTAGACCAGGGAAAAGTTTATCTAATAAATTAAAAAAGGGTAAACATTCAGGCAGAGGTTTTCAATAATTAATAGACCTCTGGTGGAAAAGAGGGAGTAGGGAGTAGGGGCGAAGAGCGAATCGCCCGTACGGGAGTAGGGGGAAATAATTAATGATTTATGGGTATGGGATTGATTTAATTTTTAATTATCACGCCTATGTCTAATAATTAATAATTACCTCTTCTGTAATAGAAAGATTGACTCAAAGGAATTTTTTTTCTTTTATCCATGAATGGAGAGGCTTTATACCTAAATTTTTCGGTAACTAAACCCCTACCATAAGTTACATTTCCTTAGCTAATTATCCAGAAATGATGAACAATTTCAGCAACTCTCTCAAGAAAATAGTTTATACTGCTTGTAGGCGGAAATAGGTTACCCTCTTTACGTCTAGTCCTATAAAAGAAAAAGACGACCATGAAACCATATTTCTTTGCACTTTTAATTGTATCCACAGTAACCACAATGGCTGGTTGTACGAACCCTCAATCTACGCCAACGACACAGGCTGCGCCATGCGAAAATCCTGTGACAGAAAACGATGTTTTAGCTGCACAGCAAAGCTGGGGCAAAGCCATTGTTGCCATTGGCAAGGCAGAAAACCCAGAAGCAGAAGCACAAAGCACTCTTGACAGACTTTATGCTTATGATCTTGGTACGGTTTTGTTCAAACCAACACTGGCCAGCGATGATCCATTCAGAGGCACAGAGAAAGAGGCTTTGTCTTATTTTGTCGGCGGCAGCATCAGCGAAGATGAAGGTTTTGCTCTTGCACCCTTTAACAATGTGCGCTTTGAGAATGAAGGAATTATTACCCAGTGCAATACAGCCACCTCCATGGGTGAGTATTTTTTCACCAAAACAGACGGTAGCGAGATCAAGGTAGAATACACTTTTGGTTATGTTCGCGATGAAAATGGCGATCTGAAAATCAATCTGCACCATTCATCTTTGCCGTATCAAGCACAATAAGGGCGATCGGTAGTAGGGTCAAATAAGCGCGAAGCTGTCACCAGGGGCAATATAAGAATGAAAACCTTACTCTGTAAGCATCTCAGAAACTGATATTTTCATAATCGCATCCAATGAAATATTGCACAATATTAGACATTTAAGTGAATTTCTGTGAATAGCTAAAAAGCAGATATGGTGGTTATTTTACTAGCTTTTGCGTACCAAGTGCGCCACACACTCCCAACCACTGAAAACTGCAATAATATCTAAATTTCCCTCTATGACAACTTCGCTATATTTACCCCATTTAGTAATAAGTTGTAGTATTTTATCGTAGGGATTTGGAAACCAAATCCCTTTTTTACTTTGCTTTGGAGACCAAACACCTACAGTGTTTTTTCACAAATCATTTAAGATTGCTATAGCTGATAGCTAATAGCTGAATGCTTAGGGACCTCCAAAAAATCAAATGTACAATTGATAATGATAATTATTGTTGGTCAAAGGAAGGGGCAACTATGAGCTGCCCCTTCCCACTCCACTTTTTTTGTAGTAAATTTGAAACTGGGGCGTGAT
>NZ_JAAHGT010000213.1 GCF_010672385.1 Okeania sp. SIO2F4 | reverse complement strand
CTTAGGTGAAGCGTTTACTCATGTTTTTCAAAGGATTAGGAAAATACCCAAAGTTTAAAAAGAAAGGTAGGTCTGATTCTTTCACAATTGATAATTCACCGAAAACCAATAGAACTTGATGGTTGGTGTCATAAATTGCCTTTTATTGGTGTTGTGAAAACTTATGAACCAATTGAAGCAACAACTAAAAAGCAGGACTATTAGTAGACAGGCAGGTGATTGGTATCTCAGTTGTAGCTATGAATTTAATGGCATAACCACGGCCAAAAAAACTGATGTTATCGGTGTAGATTTAGGTGTGAAAACCTTAGCTACATTAAGTAATGGAAAAGTATTTGACAGTGTGAGATCGTACCATAAATTTGAAGCTAAACTCTCTAGATGTCAATACCGAAACCGGAAGAAAATTATTGGTTCTGCTAATTATAAAAAGGCACAGTTAAAGATAGCCAAGCTACACACAAAGGTAGCTAACATCCGTAGAAACGCACTTCATAAATTGACAACAAACAAGTGCCAAAAACCACGGCACTGTTGTTATAGAAGTATGACAATGTCAGCGGTATGTTAGCCAATCATAAGCTGGCGAAAATCAGTTAGCAGATAGTGATTTTATGAGTTCAGGCGACAGCTTAAATATAAATGTCAATGGTACGGTTCGGAGTTAGTAGTAGTTGACAGGTTTTTCCCATCATCAAAAACTTGTTGCAGGTGTGGTCATGTCCAAGATATGCCATTAAGCCTGAGAACGTATGATTGCCCTGAATGTGGGTTGTCAATCTTATTGAGATTTAAACGCCAGTATAAATTTGAGAGATGCGGTCGGGCAAGACCCGTGAATGCCTGTGGATGAGTAGCCGCCGACGGCCTCAGTAGAAGCAGGAAGTAAACAGTAAAATGTCATATTATGACGTTTTATATTGGTTTTATGAAGCAGTGAAAATATCAGCCAAGGTTGGGTTAATTACTACTACTGGACCGACAGACCTTAAATAGTGCGTTAGATGGGGAGTGTGGGAAGGGTGGCAAGTGTGGGGAGGGTGGGGAGAAAAAGACACCTAGAAACAAAAATCTATTGCACAGTTTTAGCTGTGTCAGTCTACTACAATAATTGTGGTTACTATTGGCCCAAATAAAAAGCCCTGGGGATTCTCTTTAGGGTGATAAAATTTATCGATTTTCAGTATCTAGAATTAGCACTCGTTAAATATTTTACCAGCTTATTTTAGTTCTTAAAGCAAAACTGTGAAAAATTAAATATTTCAAATATACTGATTAAATCAACTATATAGTTCCTGTCAATAAATTTTTTGGCAGAAACTAGAGATAATATCCTGTATATTAAGTCACTTTAATTTTCTCTACTTTCATTAAATACCCTTAATTAAATGGGAACTTTCTTACATTAAAATAATTCTAAATAATTTAGGTAGTTTAATTTTTATTCTTGATCGGAAGTATGAACATTAAAGCTTTAGTTTGTAATATTCAACTATGCCCCCAGAGACTGATATCCCGGTCTTTATTCGTCGTAACTTTGTCTACATTAGGCTTAATGATGGGTATAATACCTAGAGTGTCAAACCCATCATTAAATCCTATATTTGATACACCGGCTTATGCTCAAGAATCTTTCACAGATCAAGCAGTAACTGCGGAAGAAATAACAAAGTATGCTGTTTCGGTCTTACAAATTGAGAACTTGAGAATAGGAGTATATAGAGAAATTCAAAATGAATTTCAAAAACAAAGTCCCGGTGGGTCTGTACCGCCGATTATTTGTAATCAGAAAAGCAGTGTTAATACTTTACCACAAAATATTCAGGTAATTGCTGTTAGTTACTGCAATCAAGCTAAAAAAATTATTGAAGGAAATGATTTGACAGTTTCTCGGTTTAATCGAATTACAATGACTCAAAAAACCGATCCAACTTTGCGAGAAAAAATTCAAACTGAATTGATTCGTATTCAGCAACAAACTGGTAATTAATCAATCACTTCCTGGGAATAGTAATACAGAGGATTTTACTGGAACAGAATTTACCCATAGTAACTTAGAAACCAGGTTTTTTCCTAGAGGTCTATTGTTCAATTGTTCAAACATAAGATTTATAGTAGAAACCAGGTTTCTTCGCGTAAGTCATATTTCAATTTTCAATAATTAATAATTAACAATTAATAATTAATTATTAATTATTAACAATTACCTCTCGAAAGAAAACGGAATTGATTGACTAATAATGAAAATTTTTTCTCTCTTGGTCGATTGGATATGGCGAGGAGACCTCGCCATCCCTCGACCGCTTGTTTCTCCACGGCGAGTGAGAGGCTTTAAAACTTAATTATTCGGTAATATAATGTTTGGTTAAATATTTATCATAAAAAATTACCAGTTTGTAGTTTGGGTAGAACGAAGTGTTAGGGTTTACGCAGCATAACCTTAGCGTAGCTCCGACCCAGGGGGCAGGAAAGCTTATCCTTCCTTAGAAGCAACCCAATACAAGCAAGGTTTTCTTGGGTTACGCGACAGCACAACTAATATCATGTCCGGATAATCAGCGATCAAAAAAGTTTTTGTTTGTAGAATAGCTCTCAGCCCCATGCATACTTTTTGCTCAAGCCCTACTACAAACTTTAATTATAACTATTCAACCGGACATGACATAACCTACTTTATTATAACTAATTATTTGGTATAATTTAAAATTAACCTGATTTTTCTAATCCCACAAAAAACTATAAACTAATGAATAATATTTGGCAACGTTTAAAAAATTTACCTTGGCAAGAACTATCTTTAGTAAGTTTGGTTGCTACTTTGACAGTAGTAGCTTCAGAAGTATTATTAATCCTCAGTCTCACTTATTTTTTTGTGATTCTGAAACCATTGAATATGTTATTTTCATCTCCTATTTTTGGAGTTTTAATACCCATAGGGGTAGCAGTAGGAATGGGAGCATTAGCAGTTTATCTATTGGAATGGTGGCAGAAAGAATGGTTATTGAATAATTCTAGTCTTTGGGCGCTAGTTTTATGTTTATTTATTGGTTTATTATTAAAGTCTTTCCTCCCTTTGCCTTCTATATTGCTAAGTGCATCTAAAGCTTCATTAATAAGTTTAGCTGTAGGAGTTTTCTGGAAAGGGCGACCTTATTGGCGACGTTGACATCCACCCCGGTCTAAAGGCGCGGGGAAACAACCGAGCGTGAGCTTCCTCAGCGGGTTGACGTTTCATTGACTACTGCTACCTTGACGCTAGTCTTACGCTTGTATCCACGTCGGTTTTTTGTCTCAGACTGCCCGCCCGCGACTAATATGTTTATTACTGTATTCTGCTCTCTATCATGTTTATCGCCACAGTTGAGACATTCCCACTCTCGCACCTGAAGGTATAATTTGCCTCCACGAAAACCACAACATGAGCATTTTTGTGATGTTGGCTGCCAACGACTAATTATTCTGAAATCACGACCGTATTTTTCTGCCTTTGCTTCTAAAGGTGGTTTTTAGAGCAGGATTTGATATGATTCCTGACTCCTGACACCTAACTCCTGAATATCATACATTTATTCAGCAACCCTAAATTATTGCGATCTAGACCGACATATTTTTCCAAATAATATCATAAAATTCAGATAATATAAAAATTCAGTATAGTAGATAACAATTTGCCTAATTTAAGTTTTTCTATAACTATTTTTTTATGTAAATTTACTAAAGATTTTGCTAAATTTTATAGATAATAATTGTTTTTTAGGTTTCAATTATTTAATGTCTTGATTAACAAATTTTTTTAATAAAAGCTAGTGATTTGAAACACAAATTCAAATACTTAATCGAATCTTCACAATAGTAGGGTAAAAAATTAAAGCAATTGTGAAAGTTTATCAAAAAAGGCCAATTTAACTATGCAATGGGGTGACATCAAAGTTAAAGTAGAAATATATTGATAGAGTTAAATTTATATAGGATTATCTGATTATGAGTTCCATTACAAGTATTTCACCAGAAGTTGCTCCAGCCCATCATAACTATTTAGATAAGCTACTACAACCTGTTCGCGAATATCTTGATGCTGTAGAAGTAAACAATCCCAAAATGGCACATTGGTTATGTCAATTAATTCCAGCTCAATGTCCTTTTGAGAGAGATGTAAAACTATTCGGACATCTACTTGTTCACATTCCTCCTATGTGTAAACTTAATCCTTTGTACGACCAATTTATTGGGTTAAGATTTAGGGCTTTAACTTTTCTGGCGGATGTTTGTGGAGAGGATATTACAAGTTACTGTTGAAATCTATTTCTGATTTTAAATTGTTTGCTTTTTATTTTGTTTTTATCAGTATCTAAATAATATTTAAGTATGGTAATAAAAGCCCAGTTTCAAGGAGGAAATTGGGTTTTTTGGTATTATATAAGTACCTGGTCATAATTAAAATTATTTGAATTGGAGGAGTCATATCAAATCCGGTTGAATAGTTGTCATTGCGACAATAGGACGCAATCTCAGGGTTGGGCGAGATTGCTTCCTTCCACTCCGTTCCACTCGCAATGACTTTATAGTTAGTGATTATCCGAACATGATATTACAGGTTATACCAAATCTCAAGCCTGGTTAGAATAGTAGGGGCGGGTTCCGCGTTAAATTAATGGTGTTAGCAATTATTTAGATCAACCCGCCCCCGCTCCTATAATATAGAATCCGGTGTCGTCATTGCGACGAAGCGGAAGCAATCTCGCATCACCCCTGAGATTGCTTCCTTCCATGGAGTGACCGTCGCAATGACTAGGCTATAATAATTATCCAAATTTGATATCACCCCTTCAGACAAGAAAACCCAGAAATGCTATGAATATACAAACAATAAAATACTAGAATTCTCCTGTTTAGCTTTTAGGAGAATCCCAGTTATGGGAATTTCATTTTTTCCAACTTTAGAATTTATAGTAGATGCAATTATAGTTCAAGAAAATTTCTTAGTGAGACTGACGACGACGGGAAAGGAACATGCCACCACCGATGAATGCTAAAGCTGCAATGCTGCTAGGTTCTGGTACGCGGACTTTAGGTTTAGCTGTGAACTTTGCATACAAGGAAATGTGAGAAATCTGTTTACCATTATCAGTTGTACCAAAGGTATCCCAGTCACCAGAAGTCTGATCTCCCCAATTATAGAGACTGAAACCACCCTTCTGGTTACCACCACTTTTAGTAACAATTCCAATTTCGTAGTCCTGTGTAGTAGGATCAAATTGCCATTCACTTGCCAAGTACTGTTCAAATGCCACAATATCTACAATGTCCCAAGTTCCCTGATTATTTTCACCAGGATCGAGGTCATAACGCCAGAAATCATAAACATCCCCCGTTCCACCTTGATCACTGTCTACTTTATCCAAAAACTTCCATTCCGCTAATTCGCCTCCTGCCTGAAATTCACTAGAGTTAGAGTCATTCTGTCCTAGATAAGAACCATTGCAACTGAGATAACCTGTAGCATTGGTATCGTCACATGAAATGCTGCTAGTAGTTGTACCGCCAGTTGTTGTACCGCCAGTTGTTGTACCGCCACTTGTTGTACCGCCAGTTGTTGTGCCACCACTTGTTGTACCGCCAGTTGTTGTACCGCCACTTGTTGTGCCACCACTTGTTGTGCCACCACTTGTTGTGCCACCACTTGTTGTGCCACCACTTGTTGTACCACCACTTGTTGTGCCGCCACTTGTTGTACCACCACTTGTTGTGCCGTTATCTACATAAAATAGAGAAGCGTGAGATAACCCTGGGTTGCCACTACCTTTCTTCTTTTTTGCTACACCAGCCATATCCCACTCGCCTTGTAGGCTGTTTGCCCCTGTAATGTTGTCAAAATAGTGATAACTTCTAAAAGTGGAACCTTTAAGTTCTAGAACAATTGGGCCTGTGTAATTAGTGTTGCTAAAACCCCATGTACCATTTGAGGCAATCTCAAAGCCTAAAAAGTTATTAGTATTACCGCTAGTACCCTCAACTTTGGAATCGAAAATCCAATTGTCAATCCCACTAAATACACCACCGTTCAAGTAGTTTGTTGCCTGAGTAGGATTTGCATTATTTTCTTGATTTGTACAAGATATATCTCCGATACCATTGTAAGTAACACCACCATCTGCACAATTAGCAGCAACAAAAGCAGCACCTTGTGCTGGAGCCATCATCAGCATGGAAGCTGCACTACATAATATAGAAGAGCCTATTAAAGTTGAAAAAGTCTTGTTCATTATCATTATTCTACTTGTTTGTTTTGTTGTAATTTTTAATTTATGCAATATAGAGAAGAAATCAGAATATTTATATTCAACTTCCCCTTGTTTACCTTTCATTTACCATCATGCACAATTTTTATAAAAAGCGCAATATATCAAGGTATATCTTTACGAAAACAATATAAATATGTATTTATTCTGATATATTTTTATTGAAATAAAATAGAAAAAATAGTGATAATACTGATTAAAATTATCTAAATATAGGTTAAATGGCTTATTTTTTGTAGTGGTTAAGCGATATCACTTAAATGAATCCCGAAAGCTTTTTTTGAAGAGAGGAAAATAGATTGATTTGTAGAGATAAAAATAAAGATGAAAAGTTGTTTTATCTATTTTCTAAAGGAAAAATATTGTATGTGGCAGACAGTTAATGTGTCCTGTTCGTAGTAGGGCTTCAGCCCAAAATCAACAGAGGACCAAAGTTCAACTACGAGCTTGTTTGTAGTAGGACTTTAGCCCGATATTAACAACAGAGGAATAAAGTTCAACTACGAGCTTGTTTGTAGCAGGGCTTTAGCCCGATATTCAGAAGAAGGACTAAAGTCCAACTACGAGCTATTACTAAATATCATCCCATCCTTTTCCATAATCCCTCAATGGATACTCTATCCAACAACTTCTTAACCAATCTCTACCTTCATATTTTAAATACCAATGCACACTACTTTCTTGCCAATCATAAGGAGAATTAACATAACCATGTTTTACAGGATTATAGTGAATATAATTCAGTGTTGCATAATAATGACGTTCTGAACGAATCCCACGGTCAGAATAAGAATGCCAAACTTTACCAGTCAAATTATCTTCTAAATTCCACTGACGTGAGAAATCCCGCTCCCTACTAGGAATGGCGCAGTGAGGGTTTGAGGACTTTTTTCTGATGTTTATTGACAAAGACTTAAATGTAAGTATAGACTGATAATATGCGGTTTGCTTAACCGTCAATGCCTGTGGATGAGTAACCGCCGACGGCCTCAGTAGAAGCAGGAAGTAAACATCAATTTGTCACGTTATTTGACGCTTTGTATCAGTTTTATGAAGCAGGATAACCATTAGCGAGTCTTTGCCGAACTATTTCTGCTTTTTGTTGGGCTGTAAGTTGACTATATTCGTACATTTGTTCGTAGTAGGGCAAGAGCCCGATATTTTAGAAGGACTAAAGTCCAACTACGAGCCTGTTCGTAGTAGGGCAAGAGCCCGATATTTTAGAAGGACTAAAGTCCAACTACAAGCCTGTTCGTAGTAGGGCAAGAGCCCGATATTTTAGAAGGACTAAAGTCCAACTACAAGCCTGTTCGTAGTAGGGCAAGAGCCCGATATTTTAGAAGGACTAAAGTTCAATTACAAGCTTGTTCGTAGTAGGGCAAGAGCCCGATATTTTAGAAGGACTAAAGTCCAACTACGAGCTTGTTCGTAGTAGGGCAAGAGCCCGATATTTTAGAAGGACTAAAGTCCAACTACGAGCCTGTTCGTAGTATTGCTCTCAGCCCGATATTCAGAAGAAGGACTAAAGTTCAACTACGAGCCTGTTCGTAGTATTGCTCTCAGCCCAATATTAGGAAGAAGAATAATTTTATCCTCTAAATACAAAATTATCAGCGTCAAGTGTAAGTCCACTATCCAGAGTGACAAATAAACCGCCACTACCTAACCCTGCATCATTACCATTCTGGTTATAGAATAGATTACCGTTATTGGTATTGTAAACGATCGCTACATCGTTAATAGCAGCAGCAGCATCACTGGTGACAGTAGCAAATATCTCGTTAAAATTAGCTCCATCCTCAATAGCAGTGAATGTTGTTCTATCTAGCAGAATAATATCCCGCTGCACATCAAAGTCAGTAATAGTATCCTCACCTAAATCATCTTGACTGTAAGCTTGATTTGTGTTAAAGATAAAATAGTCAATACTAGCACCACCAGTCATTTCATCATCTCCGGGTCCACTATTGAGGCGATCGCGTCCTTGGCCTCCATTTAGAGTATCGTCACCATCACCACCAAACAAGTGGTCAAAACCAAGGCGACCTTGCAATAGATCGTCGCTATCCCTACCAAACAGAGATTCATTACCAGTACCACCAATAATAGTATCCTCAGCACCACTACCAACAAGGCGACCATCATCACCATTTCCTCGAATAGTTAAGACTGTATCCTGACGCGCAGACAAATTTTGAATCCGTCTGTCTTCCTCTGGAGGAACATCTTGACGCGTAAAACTAGGGTTGCCATCAGCAGGGAAATTTTCTGAGAGAAACTCAGCTAGAGCATCTTGTTCGGAACCGTTATCTGTAAAGTTAGCATTGTTAGTTGCATCTGCTGGCAAAACTTCATCTACCAATTCAACTTCATTTTCGCCAAACAGTGGGAAAGGATAACTATCGCCTCCACCTGCAAGGAAGTTGAGAGTGACTAGGCGAATTTCTCGGTCTGAGTCTCCAACTATTTCACCATTGCGAACTACAACATCGGCGATCGCTCCATTTTGATCTATAATTGCCAGACTCCTGACGCGCTCTCCATCAGTTGCAACACCTGTAAGATTTCCATCAGCATCTTCATTAAATTCTATAGCTTGTTGAGTGGCATCAAAACTGAAGCTAATACCACCTACTTGAGGAAACTGACCGGGAGTTGCACCATCTGCGGTTGCTGCTACACCATGCTCAATAATTTGTTTGAGTTCTTCTGCTGTAACTGTTAGTAGAGTTAGTTCGTTATTGAAGCGGAGGGTATTCTCAATATCTAGCTGGGAAATTTGCCCTTCTTCTTTACCTACAAAAGGGTTTCCAGCAGGTGGTAACTGCACTAAGTCATCGGAAGTACCGCCAGGGGGAATAAATGACTGACCGATATTGTCGCGAATACCACCACCATTTTTAATGGAAACTACCACATCAGAGTCATATTCTTGAGCAATAAATAGATTTGCATCTGCTGTGAGATTTCCTAAGTTAGTTTCTTCGGTGCGGACATTTCCTCTTGTACCGTTGAGGAATACATCTGTGGCACCGAAAATATTGCCATCTCTGTCAGAAATATTTTCATTAATAGCATTTGTCACAGCTACTACTGTGGGGTCAGCTTCATTTTCTGGCTCGACATCTTCCCCAAAAGCTCGGTCAACTCCCTCATCATCTGTAGCATAAGCACCACTTAAATCTTCATCAAAACTGGTAATGATGCCATTTTCGTCAAAGTTAGCGATGAGGCGACCGACATATTTATAATTGCCATCGGTATTAATGACTAATACAGGTTCATCGCTAGGAGATGTAAATTCCAGGGGATATTGACCATCACGTTCGTCTCCATCTCGTAGAATGTCGTCTTCTGCAGCAAGAAGAGTATTGGAACCGCCAGGAATAATCACATCAACATCTGTCAGAATTTCTGCTAATTGTTCTTCAATACTAATCTGCTGCATATGTGTCAGCAGAACTATTTTGTTAATACCTGTGGCAGTTAATTCATCTACTGTTTCTTGGATAATTTCAGCTAAAGCTTCAATATCATCACTATCTGTGGGTGAGACAACAACATCACCAGTGGAAGCAATGGAAGGTAAGGTAGGGGTTGTTGCACCGACAATACCTATTTCTTCTCCACCTACTTCAATAACAATACTACCGGAAATTGTATTGGGTTCGGGTGTTCCACCGTCTGCTACAACAAAACCAGCAAGATTTTCATCGGGACCAAAGTCAATATTGGTGCTGAGATAGGGGAACTGAGTACCTAGATAACCATCCTCACCAATTCCTGGTCCTGTAATTTCTGGGTTTGCTGCAATGAGATTAGCAATAGTTTCTGTTCCTTGGTCAAATTCATGGTTACCAAAAGCAACTGCTTGAAACTCCAGAGCATTATTAATTAAAATATCACCAATTCCTGGTTCGCCATAAACTTCATCACTAGCATTAAAGAATGGTCCGGGAATATAAATGTCTCCAGAAGATAATTTTAGAGTATTCTCAAAATCATCATCTAGAGCGTTTATAACTGCAGAAAAGTTTACAGCATCTTGTATTGCTGGTATACCACCTTCTTGGTCAGCAGCATGAAGAATTTGTAGTTGAATTGGTTCCATGTATTCCGGGAAATTTAAAGATTTTTCTTGCCTATAATATCCTCACAGAATTAAGTAATATTTAAAAAAAGCTTGCCATTAGGTTAAGGGTTAGTTAAAAAAACATATTCTTATAAATAATGTTATTATGTAGCTGAGTAATTTAGCTAAATTTAGAGTGGAACAAAAGTATGAAACGGCGTAATTTTATTGAATATACTTTACTCTTTATTACCAGTTGTTCTGCAATAACAAATAATACTAATAACTCGGAAATAGGGAAGAAACCAGAAAAACTTCGATTTGCAGTGACGGATGTTGTTGGCAAGGAAAAGTTGCGTGATTATGAGCCATTTCGTGCCGTTCTGGAAAAAGTATTGGGAACAAAAATTGAGTTTTTTCCAGTTGAGAGTTATATCGCAGCTACAGCAGCTTTACAGTTGAATCAAGTAGATTTGGTATTAGCTGGGCCATCGGAATATGTTGTGATTAATGCTCGGACAAATGCAATACCTTTAATTGCAGTGACTCGCCCTAATTATCATTCTGTGATTATAGTTAATGCTGATAGTCCGATTAAATCTGTTGCTCAACTGGAAGGTAAAACTATAGGGATGTCATATATCGGTTCTACAGGTGGTCATCTGGGGGTAACGAAACTACTGATGGAAGCAGGATTAGATCCTAAGTCCGATCTGAAAATTCTGATGTTGGGAGATGATGGTAGTCTAGAAAGTTTTAAACAAGGAAAGGTTGATGCGTGGGGAGGATCTACTTCAGACTATGATTTTTTCCTCAAAACAGAGAATGCATCAGAAAATGATTTTCCGATCATAGCTAAAACTGCTTTGTTACCTAGTGATGTAATTATTGTTAGTAATAAACTAAATTCTCAGGTAGTTGAAGAGTATAAAAATATTATTGTTAATAATCAAGAACAATTAGTGATAGCTTTGGCAAAGGGAAAATCTACAAATAAATATCAGAGTTCTAAACTGGTAGTTGCTAATGATACTGATTACGATTTGATTCGTGATGTTTATCAGGCGATCGGAGAAGGGGATTTAATTGCACAATAATCTATCGTTATTCACAAGTAAATTTTAATTTTGGCAAGTGTTATTTTAAGAACAAGTTAAACACAATAATTATTAGATTTGAGTTATACCATTTCTCAAAAAGAATGCTATATATGATTGGGTGGGGAAGTGTGGGAAGTGTGGGAGGTGAGGGGAGAGGTTAAAAGTAGGAAAAACTCATACTAACCGACTAATAATTGTCAAAAACAGACTTTTAATCTTGGTAACTATTTGACTTCTGAAGTAAAGCTGAAGTATAGCATTACTTTTGGCAATTGGTATTATACCATTTCACAGAATTCTGAATTCTGGATTCTGAAGTTAGATTGGATAGGCTAAAAACTTTGACAAGAGAAAGGTTTGAGGCAATTATTTGACATTTAAAGTTTGAAACTATTTGTGACATCTTTAAAGTGAATTGGTATTAGGTAAAAAGTTCTATATA
>NZ_JAAHGT010000212.1 GCF_010672385.1 Okeania sp. SIO2F4 | reverse complement strand
AATTCGATCTAGCCAGTAAAACTTATACACAAAACTATTACTTTGCTTACGTCATTTCAGTTATCAGTTAGCCTCCTGCGGAGGAACTTCATTAACAATACCTCCGGCTGAAGCTAGAGTCTTGAAATACTGAAGTTTAGTTTTTTCATACCCTTTTAAGGGGATGCTTGAGACCTTATTTTTGGGCTTAACTCTGATTTTATCAGTAAATAGTCTCCTCATGCTATACTAATTTCATAAAATATTACTACAGTCATGAAATAAAGGACAAAAAATAGGGATAGAGTAGTATATTGAAAAGCTAATTTTTTCAAATTTATATGTGTTGTAAAGTCTTAGGTTAAAGGCAGGACTTACAGTTTTTTAAATAACTAATTTTGTAAATTTAGTTTTAAATAAAAAGCTTATTTTTATCTGATAAAAAAAGTAATTTTGAAAAAAATAATTATATTTTCGTAGCCTCCTAATTCAGATTTGAGTAATTGAAAACTGTTAACTGATAAGTGCATAAGTATGCATTAATTACACATCTTATTTACCGAATAATTAATAATTAAATAATTAAATAATTCAGCTTTGTTAGCCTCCCCTTGGATAGGGGAAAAAGCGGTCGTTTCGCTGGGCGACATGAATGCGGAGCATGACCTAGGATGGGATGCTGAGGAAACCTAGCTATATCCAATCTCCCTTTGAGAAATAAATTTTTTCCCTACCGCGTCAATCCTCTCCCTAAAAGGGAGAGGTAATTATCCATTATCCATTATAAACTATCCATTATCCATTAATGAATCCCTATTCCCTCTCTCAAAACTGAAATGAAAATGATTAAATTTATCTGGAAAAAAATCCTTAAACCATTTCTAAATATATTTCTTAAACCTAACTGTCCTCTTTGTCAGCGATCGGCAGATAGAGAGTTGTGTCAATATTGCGAAAAACAAGTTTGGCGCTGTCAGTTTCCTGGTGGGGGAGAAATATTTCCTGGAGAAGTACCTGTATTTATTTGGGGTCAATATAAAGATAGTCTCAAACGAGCGATCGCTGCTATGAAATATGAAGATAACCCCCAAATAGCAAGACCTCTGGGATATTGGTTAGCGGATGGCTGGTTAGCTTCGAGCGTGACAACCCTTGACAAAGTGGTAGTTGTACCCATTCCCATGCACAAAAAAAAGCAGAGGGAACGAGGTTTTAATCAGGCGGAACTATTGGCCAATAGTTTTTGTGAGGCGACAGGTTTGCAGATGCGGCGAAATGCTTTGGCAAGGGTGAAACAGACTCAGGCATTATTTGGTTTGTCTCGTGGGGAGAGGTTGGAGACGGTGAAGGATGCTTTTGTGGTGGGGAAAGATTTGCGTAACCGTCGTCCCCGTGCCTCTGTTTTGTTGGTGGATGATATTTATACAACTGGTGCAACGGTGAATTCTGCCATAGAAGTTTTGGAGAAAGGAGGTATTAGGGTAGTGGGAGTATTAGCGATCGCGACTACGAAAAAACCTAGTGCTAAGAAACCACGGTTAAAAAGTCAGAAAGTGGTGAAAAAATCTAAGTCTCAAAAGTAGGAAGGAGATTAATAAATAGGGTTGGTTTATAACAGTTTATATTGCTCAATATTATTCTAGTTAATTTTTTTTATTAAGATGATTTGAAGGAAAGATATGAATATTTGTGTTATAACAATATTTTGAAATTTTTAGGGTGAAATCATCTTTTGAGAAAGCGCTCAATATTTTCAAAGATTGAACAATTTTAGAATATAAACTATTGGATTTGTCTTACTAAAACTACTAATAAAAAATTTATGAATTCAATAAACTTGGTTTTTTTCTTGATTTGGGGTTTGGCTGGAGTATTTTTCTTTTTTGCCTTCTTGATTATTTGGCACAAACGTCGTTACGAACTCCAACCTTACTTTAGTTATGGGTTATTAACTGGAGGTATTCTTTTTGGTATGCAACTGTTGTCTATTTTCTTAGATATCGATCTAAAAAGCTTATCATTAGCCAAAGTTTTTGGAATTATTATTCGGCTATTAATTGATTCTTTTAAAATGATGATTTTTACAACAGTTGGAATAGACTATGCTACCAAACTTGCCTATCCGCTCTATATAAAAACTCATTTTTCTACAAGGAAAGTTAAAGACCATTTACTGAAACTTTCCCAATTGATAATTCCTACTTTGGCTGTTACAGCATTCTGCATACTATACTCTATTATTTTGTTTAAGTTTACTAACCCTGAACTTGCCTCCTCGATGAGAAAATTATTTGAGAGCGACATGACTAGAGAGAATTATTCTGCTGCTAATTTTGTATTTTTCCTCGTTGCTGCTTTTAGTGAAGAAATTACTTATCGCTTAGGAATCCAAAACTATCTAGCAATACATCTGAACTGGCGACATTCTCGCTACTGGTTAGCAATTTTAGTGACTTCAATACTTTGGACTATTATACATACAGATACTCTTCATCCCAACTGGGTAAAGTTTGCTCAAATTTTTCCAATTGGTTTATTATTAGGTTGGCTTTTTCGTAAATACGGTATTATAAGTTGCATCCTAGCTCATGGTTTATTTAACGTAATTATACCATTGTTATTAGTGATAGAAAATTATACTATTGATACCATTGTTTTTAATTATTAAGAAATACAATTGTCGGTTGGGTTGAGGTAACAAAACCTAACATTTCTATGGTATTTTTTATGAAACCTAATTTTGAATAAATGACTAAAGCTGAATTAAAAGCTTACGTTTTAGAACACCGAGACGATATCGAAGCAATTCGGTTTCTTTTTCGTATTCCACCGGGAGTAAAAGTTAAACGATATCCTCCTGTTTGTACTGAAGAAGGTGTACCAATTGCAGAAAATATCCGCATTATGGAACAGGCAATTCAGGAGAGAGTGGCGCGAGATAATGGTTAGAGCGATCGCTCTAAATGTAGGTTGGGTTGAGACAACGAAACCCAACACCATCTTGGTTTATGAACACTACCTTGGTTTTTTGGGTTGAGGAACCCCGAAACCCAACACCATCTTGGTTTGTCAACAATATCTTGGTTTGTCAACAATATCTTGGTTTGTTGGGTTGCGCTGCCGCTTAACCCAACCTACGTTTTATTCTTTGCCAATGTTACTATCAAAAATAAGCCTTTCTGAAGCACCCCATACTTGCTCATAAATTCCCGCTTTTACATAACGATGAAAACTAGAATATTCCCAATCTTTCGGAGCAGTTACTAATCCATGATGCACTGGATTATAATGAATATATTCGAGATGATTAGCAAAATCTGAATCGTCTCGAATTTGATGCTCCCAAAACCTGCGTTGCCAAACCGTTTTTTCCTTTTTATCTTGTCGAGATGTTGAAATTTTTTCTTGATATTGAGAATAGGATTTACGGCTAAAATAACTTTTAATTAATCGCCAACGAGTCGAAAAATTTGCATCATTTTCAGGTAATCTCCAAAGAGAATGGAGATGGTTTGGCAAGATGACAATAGCATCTATTTTAAATGGATGTTTTTCCATAACATATCGAAAAGCTTTTCTTAGTAAATCTAGATTTTCGGGTTCGCATAAAATTTTCTGGCGGTTGTATGTTACTACTGTGAAAAAATAAGTTGCTCCTGGTGTTTTTGCCCGACGATATTCCATAATATTTTGTAGGTTGGGTTGAGGAACGAAACCCAACATAATATGTTTTTGTTGGGTTTGACTTCATTATACTCAATCTATTTCTTGCCTGATTATCTGGGTTTGTGTTGGGTTCGCTTGTGAAAAAATAAGTTGCTCCTGGTGTTTTTGCCCGACGATATTCCATAATATTTTGTAGGTTGGGTTGAGGAATGAAACCCAACATAATATGTTTTTGTTGGGTTTGACTTCATTATACTCAATCTATTTCTTGCCTGATTATCTGGGTTTGTGTTGGGTTCGCTTGTGAAAAAATAAGTTGCTCCTGGTGTTTTTGCCCGACGATATTCCATAATATTTTGTAGGTTGGGTTGAGGAATGAAACCCAACATAATATGTTTTTGTTGGGTTTGACTTCATTATACTCAATCTATTTCTTGCCTGATTATCTGGGTTTTGGTTGGGTTCGCTGTCGCTTAACCCAACCTACTTGTTACACGATCTGGGTTTTGGTTGGGTTGCGCTGTCGCTTAACCCAACCTACTCACACCTTCAATTTCCTCATCCGCTATCTCATACAACTCCCGCAACTTCTGCAACTTCTCCTCATCTGTTTGCCAAAAACCACGTCCGTTCGCTTCCAACATCCGCCCAATAATATTCCGAAACGCTTCCGGGTTTGCTTCCCGCAATTTCCGCGCCATCTCTGCATCCAAAGCATAAGTTTCGGCAGCACCGTCATAAACCCAATTATCAGCAAAATTAGCGGTACCACCCCAACCTATCAATGCGGTCATCCGTTGGGAAATCTCGTAAGCTCCTCCACTACCTTGATTTGCCATTGCTTCTGCCCACTTTGGATTCAATAATTTGGTGCGATATTCCATCCGCAATAAGTCTTCCAATTTTCGGGGGGTGGTATCCTTGGAAAAACTTTCGACGAAACTCGCGCTTACTTTTTTACCCCGTTGTTTTTCTGCTGCTAACTTCAACCCACCAGTATTCGCATAATATTCCTGAATATCTGTCAACCCATACTCCACCGAGTCAATTTCTTGGACGATGCGATCGCAACCTTTTAACAACTCCTGCAAAATTTCTGGTCGTGCTTGACCTTTATCCTGACGACCGTAACTAAAGACATTTCGCCCTTGCCAAGTATCGCCCAACTCATCCCCAGACTCCCAGTTACCATCCACTACTCGGTCGTTTACCAAAGAACCAAAATCACCAGCGGGATTGGAAAATAACCGTGCCGAAACATTTTCTATACCTTGCGCTTGTAATGCTAAAGCGTGTTTGCGGATAAAATTTTGTTCTACGGGTTCGTCTGTAGTTGCTGCTCGTTGGAATAGATCGTCTAATAATTCGATAATATTGACAAAACTATCTCGGAAAATTCCCGATAAATTTCCTAAGATATCGATGCGAGGATGACCGACTTCAGCTAAACTTTTTAATTCATAACGAACGATACGACCTGTACCTTCTTTTACTGGTTCAGCTCCTACTAATTCTAATAAAATTCCGATTGATTCACCACGGGTTTTAATAGCATCTAATCCCCATAACATTACTGCCACAGTTTCGGGATAATTATTATTTTCTTCGAGATGTTGAGCAATAATTTTCCGAGCAATTTCTCGCCCTCTTTCATAAGCAGCGGGAGAAGGCATTCGATAGGGATCTAAAGCATGAATATTTCGACCTGTTGGTAAAACTCCGGCACCATCTCGTAATAAATCTCCTCCCGGAGCAGCGGGAATATATTCTCCATTTAAGCCACGCAAAAGATTAGTCAATTCATCAGTATTTTGCATCAACAAATCCCGAACATTTCCCACACTTTCTTTAACCTCATCATCCGTATATCCGTGCCCAAAATCCGAGTCTAACTCTCCGATTTCTTCCCCAAAATAAGCCTCCAAATAAGATTTTAATTCCTCCTGATTCGGCACTTCTCCCAAAGTATGCAAACCAGAAGAAAATAATCTTTGTTCCACAACCTGCAAATATTCGTAAATTTCGACAAAATAGGGATTAACCACATCTGCACTAAACATTCGCGCATTTTCTGCAGTAAATTCAATTCCTAATTTTTTGCCATACTCAAACGGACAATCAGAATTTAAACCACTATCAAAAATTTTCTTAAAAATCGGTTCGCGCAACCCCGAATTTTTCTGGGGGTCTTCCCGGTATTCAGAAATTAACTCTCGCAAACTAACCAATTCTTTATACAAACCTGCCCGACTGTATGGAGGAATATTATGAGAAATTAAAACTCCATAACCGCGACGTTTTGCCAACATAGATTCTGAAGGATTATTAGCAGCATATATATATAGATGTGGCATATTTCCTAACAGAATATCTGACCAAGAATAGCCAGTATTTCCCAGAGGTGAACCGGGCAACCATTCCACAGTTCCGTGCATTCCAAAGTGAACAACTGCATCAGCTTTAAATTCATTTTGGAGCCATTTATAAAAAGCTGCATATTGGGGATGGGGGGTTAAATCTCTTTCAAACATTAAGCGCATTGGGTCGCCAGAAATTCCGAGGGGCGGTTGTACGCCAAGCCAAATATTTCCTAATTGAATTCCGCCAATATGAAAATTTTCACCATCAGTTTTTATGCCTGTTCGGGTGAGATTACCCCATTGTTTTTCTATGCGAGTTGTTGATAGATAACCTAACCATTTTTCGAGACTTTTAATATTAACTTGGTTGCTATCCCCCCTGGTTCCGGGAAGGTCTTGGTTTCGATCCCCCCTCATTCCCCCCTTAAAAAGGGGGGAGGAAGAGGAAGTGTTTTCATCCTTGGGAAGGGGAGAGGAATAAGAATAAATTTCGTCTGCTTCTTTAATTTGACGAATAAGTTCTTCTCCATCTTCGGGAATTTCTCCAACGTCGTAACCTTGGTCTTTCAGAGCGTGGAGAAATTTCAGGAGAGAACGCGGCACATTTAATAAAGCTGCTGTACCTGTGGCGCCATAACCAGGAGGAAAACCATAGAGAATAACAGCAATTTTTCTTTCTGCGGGGGGTGTATGACGCAGTTTTATCCAATTTTTGACTCTACCCGTAAGACGTTTTACCCGTTCGGGAATCAAATAAATATCTTCTCCCACTAAACCACCCAGGGGAACAGGGTCGATCGCTCCATCTAATTCTGGCAGTGCATATAAAACCACGCTTTGCAAACCGCCAACACCTTGGCGCGTCCAAGAATGGATATCTTGAATGAGTAGGGGTGCTGCGACAAAGTAGGGAACATTTTTTGCCGTGAGAATGCGTTGGGAAACTTCCACTTGTCGCCCTGCTTCCATGGAACCCGCAGGACCCCCCACCAAGGGAAAACCAATAGTTGAAACGACTGCATCGACTTCCACTGCTTCGGGAGAAAGGGAAAGTATTGGTTTAACAGAATCTAACTTTTGATTTTTGACTTTTGACTTTAAATCTAGTGAGGGCGAATGCCATTCGCCCCTACATATCTCGTTTTCAACGTTAATTTGCGTAAGTCCTGTTTCAACAGAATCATATTTTTGACTTTTGAATTTTGACTTTTGAATTTTATCTAACTTCTGACTTCTGACTTCTGACTTCTGACTTTCCCACGCGCTCGTCATCCAATCTCTGACAGCGACATGACCTTCGACTCCGTTGATAAATACGGGTAGAGGTGTTAAACCTGCTGCTTCAAATTTGCGGATAAGTTTGGGAATGTATGGTTGTTTGGTAATGACGTGCTTGCGGTAGAGCAAAATTCCAACAACGGGAGTGGGAGAAGTTTGCTTCTGTTGGCGATACCATTCCAGATATTTTCGGGGAGACTCAAAATAACCCTGATAGTCTGGATGCAGCAAACCCATATTCGGAGTTTCCACTGGTGGGGGTATTTCCCCAACTTTTAAATCTAAATATTTTTCTGCCAACACCCAACACATGGCAGCCACATTTTCTGTACCACCAGCATTCCAATAACCGTAAATTATCAACCAGTTGCGCAGGTCTTGCACTTTTTTGACTGGTACAAACTTTAGTAATTTCGGACCTGTTTTCAGGAAACTGATATAACCAGCAAGTTTATCTTCCTCTCTCCCACTGGAAAATTTGCTGAGAATAAATTTGACTGGTTTTGGCATTCCTTTCGGTTGGTCGCCAATAATAAATTTTCCCAATTTTGTTAATGCCATCAATTCTAGTGCTGACTCAAAAACGAGACGGATGGGAATATGTTGTACTCTTTCGCGCAACCATAAAACTTGGTCGTAGTCGAAAAGGAGACTGCCGAAAAACACATCAGCATTTTCCAGAGCAGTGGCGACAGTTTCTGGTTGTTGGGAAAGAGCGCGATCGCTAAATACTTGGATATCTAAATCTGGACATCGGGAAATTGCTAGTTGAGCTGCTTGGCGATATAGTCCGGTGTTAAATGATTCAAAACCAGCGATTAAGACAATACGTTTCATGGCCTAATTTTAATAGAAAGTTACTATACTATTAGGGTAGCGAAAAAAGACTAATTATTGTCACTATGTTTTAGGATTGCTATATTATTTTCATAAGTGATGATTTTTTTCAATCTTTAAGAATATTATAAACGTAGATAAAAATGATGATTACTATTAATTTAAAACCGGAAATTGAAGCTCATGTTCGAGAAAAAGCTAAGTCACAAGACTTATCAATTGAAAAATTTATTGAAAATTTAATAGAAAAAGAAATTATTGATTTTCGAGGCGATCGGCAATCTGAAGTGTCTGTTGACGAGTGGGAAAACAAATTATTCAAGTTCATTAATTCTCCTATTAATTATCGTCTCTATCCTCTACCGGATGAAGCAATTAGTAGGGAAAATATTTATACAAGGGAAGATGAAAATTTATGACTTACAAGAGTTTAACTTCTGACTTCTGACTTCTAACTTCTGACTTCAACTTTATCCCTGCTCATAAATTACCTCCGCTGTCTTGAGAATTTCCTGGCGACGAATCCAATTTTCACTATTTTCAATAGATTCTTTTACGGCAAGATCAACTTCACGCCCGATACTTGCTTCTAATTCATGTTTGATTTTGGCAAGAGTTAATAATCCCTGGCGAGCGTTGGGTGCAAAGCGAATGAGAATATCAATATCACTATCGGCGTGAAAGCGGTCGCTTAAAACCGATCCAAATAAAGCCATTTCTGTAATATTCCAACGTTGGCAAAATTGAGCAATTTCTTCTGTCGATATGCCCAAACGTTTTTGTAATTGAGGATTTAATTTTAGTAGCATTTTTTCTCAAAAGAAGTAATAGATAGATAGAATTTCTGCTATTATTGAATCATACACTAAATATAGCACTGATAAATCTTAATTAATTAAAAATATGTCTACTATTTATAGATTAAAAGCCAGCCAACTCAACCATAAATTCCTAGAAGCACTCAAAGCAAAATTTGGAGATAAAGAAATTGAAATTATTGTTTCTTAAGTTGACGAAACAGGTTACTTATTTAAAAGTGAAGCTAACAAAAATAGACTGTTAAATGCTGTCAAAAATGTCGACGATCAAACCAATTTAATTGAATTTTCATTAGAGGAAAAGTAACTGATGATGAAATTATTATTATTGCCTGTAAATACCATTATGACTAATGAAAAAATAACTTAATTTCTAAGCTTCTAATATTTCTCGTCTCAACCATTTAATAATAGTATCTATTAAATTGGGATTTTGGGGTGAAATAGATTCTATATTGTCACATTTTTGGTCTGAGATGAGACAGATGGAACTGCCAAGGGTGCTTAAGGTAGTGAGAAATATTTCGCTGAATGAGCGATCGCTTTTGGATGTGTAAAATATTAGTGCTATTTGTTTGTCTAATTTTTTCAGATTGAGTCGCCAGTAGGTTTTGAGGGATGACATTGTAGTGGGGGTTGGTGTTATTTCTGGGCAACCTTTTTCTATCATTTCAATATAGATATCTGGGGCGGGGTTATCTGGGTTAGTAAAGTTTGCTCCGTCGATACAGATAGGAATAATGGTTTGGTTGAAGTCGGGGTTATTGGCGAGATGTTGGCGGAGAGTAGTGGGAAGTTGGGTAAAGTTGAGGTGTTGAATAGTTGACTTTGGTTCGTTCCAAATATTGTAAAAGTCAGGATAGTTTATATGTTGAGAGCAATACCAAAATAATTGATAGTAAGCATCAAAACGCCAAAAATTATCTGATACATTTTTTTGTGAATAGCTATTTTTTAAAGAGGTTAGTAATTCTTCCTTATTCTCATTTTCGTACATCATAGCTAAACCTAAAGTTGCTTCCTCAACAAGTTTTTCACTATCGGAATTTTCGATTTTATCTAAAAGTGGCAATGTAAATTGTTTAGCAATACTTTTAATTTCGACTATAGAATGAATTAATTGACCATAAAATTTTCCTTCATATTTATTAAGTAAATCAAGAATAAAGCCTGTTGCTTTTGGATAAAAATTACTTAGATAGATTAACCGATCCAATCCCATTACAAAAACTTTTTCATCTGTTGTTCTTTTTATTCTATAAATTAGTGCTTTAATAATCTTTTTATTAACTTTCTTAATTCCCAGCAAGCAAGAAATTACTTCAATTCGATCCGCTTTATCTGTAGATTTTTTTATTAATTTAGCCAAAGTATTTAATGCCAATGAATTACCAGGCTCAAAAATAGCTAAACTGCTTGCTAGCATGACTAAACTAATTTCTTCCTTTGAATTCAGCAATAAATTTTTAACTAATTTTACTATGGTAGGTATTCTTGAATCAGTAACTTTTATTTTTCTTAATTCCCAAGCTGATAGTGCTTGAGTTAATTCACAATCGGAATTAGTTAATATATTGAATAAAGTATCAATAGCATATTGATTACTTGAATCTATTTTAATTAAGTCTCCTGCAATTTGTAGTGAAGTCAACTGGCTCTCGGACTTATTAATAAATTCAACCATTTTTTTAATAACTATAGGGTTTGATTTACCTAAACTTGATATTTTTTGTGCAGCTATCCTACAAGTATTTACGTCATCAGTCTCTTCAATTAAATTCAGGATATTTTGGCTAAAATCTATGTTCAAATTCTTTTCCAAGCAATAAAAAATTATCCATTCTAAGTTATAATGTCTTTTTTGTTTGCTTTGTTTTATAGAAGAAATTGCTGCTTTTATAAAGGCTTTCTTTCCTCGTTTATTTGTAATTAATTTATCAAATAGTTTAAATTGCGTTTTAGTCGGCTCAGAGTTAAAAATTAAATCAACCAAAGTTTTAATAGCAACTGAATTATTGGCATCAACTTCTAGTAAATATATAGCAGCTTGACTATATATATATTCTTCTTCAGAATTTTCAATTGTATCCATTAATATATTTATAGCTATTTGATTTCCGGGGTCAACTTTTCCTAAACTACCTGCTGCGACAGAACGAGTATATGGGTGCTGAGATTTTTCAACTACATTCGTTAAAACACTAATAATACTTGAATTTTTTTGTTTTAACTTTCCTAAAATCATTGCTGCATAATACCAAACTAATTCATGTTCAGAATTATTAATTATCTTCACTAATTTATCGGCAACTTTTTGAGGATTTATTTGACATATAGTCTGTTCAGCAAGATTTGAAATAGGTGAAGGAAATTTTTCACGCTCGCCAACTAAATATCGATACTGAAAACCTATATCAATAGTAGTTAAAATAATCTCATCTGCTAACTCAAACTCTCTATAATAATCAGTTCCTAAAACAGCTAAAACATAAGCCCGATACCCATAAATATTGAGACATCCATCCTCGAAATTAATTAGTGCTTTAAGTAGACTATCTTTTTCTTGAATATCTAAATTATCTCTTCCCAACCATAGCAAAAATACTTCTTTCCACTGTGACTCAAAAATTCGGTATTTTTTTCCAGGAACAGGTTTATCTACATGACCGCGAGGTATAAAAAAGTCCCAATCATCAATTGCTAATGCTGCAAAATATTCTTGAAAAGATGAATCAAAAAACCCATAAACAAATTCACCTGTTTTAACTTCTCGGTCTACTAAAACTAACAAATCCAAATCTAAAGCCCAATTAAACAATTTATCATTCTGAAATTCTTTATGAACTAAACTTTCAGACAACCGAAACCTTTCCGAACTATCTAAACCAGCTAAAGCCACCCTACCCAAAGCTTGATGAAGTTCATTTTTTAAATTAGGCTTAACATTCCAATTAATATCTATTTTTTCCGGCTTCCACTCATAAAAATACCGGATAAACTGTA
>NZ_JAAHGT010000211.1 GCF_010672385.1 Okeania sp. SIO2F4 | reverse complement strand
TATCGCGCTATTATTCAACAGGAACTCAAAGAATATACGGAAATTCCCTATGCTCACGGAGATTTACAATGCCGTTTAATTATTAGTGAAGATAGGAATGATTTTTTATTAATTACTCAAGGATGGGAAGATGATGTACAAATTCATGGATGTCTAGTTCATATAGAGATTATTGGGGATAAAATCTGGATACATCGCGATGGTTTAGAAGATGGAATAGCATCCGATTTACTGAGAGGAGGTATTCCTATTTTTCAGTTATCAGTTATCAGTTATCAGCTTTTTCAGGAGTTTATGGATATAAATAAGAGCATTGCTATTTCAGTTATCAGTTAACTGATAACTGATTTGGTTGTGGATGCCCGACTTGGACAACTGAAACCTTATTACTGCAAATCAATTAAACTTTTATTCTTGGAATAGAAATTATGGCGAAAATACCTGTAGTAAAACGTCAAAAGCAAAAGTTTCGAGGATACAAGGAATATATTGATGGCGTTCCCCTAGAAATGGTATTAATCCCTGATGGAACCTTTACAATGGGCGCACCAGAATCTGAAGAGGGGAGGAAGCTTGCCAAATCCTCGAAAGTTCTAATGACGAAGAAGACAAAAAGCAATTCCAGAAAATTAAGTTCTGGGCTTACGAGAGACAACTTGGTGGAGAGTTAAAGGTTGACTATTTAATTAAGTTGAAGGGTGGTGACGACTCTAGTTTCAATACCTGGGAAATAAAGAGTGTGAAGAGTAATCACTTATGGGTCGAAAGAACTGGCTATAGAGTTAAGCCAGAAACCAGAAGGGTTAAGTTTAGCGATGTGGAAAAGATTTACACAAAATCCTGATTATGGGAAGGAATTTAATGACCCTCTCTAATAATATGAATTTTTATTACAGTTAAACCAGTTATTAAAAATTTGCCAATTTTACCTAACTTTAAGTAAGCTTTTTTGTACGGTTTTTGTACACATTTCCATGTTTTTTGATGTCCAGAATTAATCCATTGTCTACTTAGGAATAAAGATGAAGAAAGCTGAAAAGCTAGAAAGTCATTATGTTTAGGTAAAAGCGGGTAGGGGGAATCGAACCCCCATCATTAGCTTGGAAGGCTAAGGTTTTACCACTAAACTATACCCGCATCCATTTATTTAATATAGCACAGTTTTTCAAAATTGCAAGTAAATCAGCAAAAAATATTTTGGCCTTATCAACTTTAACTTATGGGACTTCGACTCACCACAAAGCCCAAAATATCTTCATCTATACCTTTCAACTTCAAATATCCGTACTTCTTAACCATCTGACTATCCAGAAATTGGGCTACTCTTGCTGATACCAAAATTGTATTCGGCTCTGCGGCCTCCTGTAAACGGGCTGCAATATTTACTGATGGACCAATAGCTGTATAATCAGACCGCTCTGGACCACCAAACATCCCCACTACAGCATTCCCCTGATGAATTCCACAACGAAACTTCACTGGAGGTACCCCATTGTCTCCAATCAACCTCAGACTTTGCCAGCGCTCATTCAACTTATCTAAAGCTTTCAACATTGCCTGAGCTGAAGCTACTGCTCGTCGCACTTGCTCATGTGGAGTCAACTCTTCAGGTGAGCCATAAATTGCCATCACAGCATCCCCCACAAACTTATCCACAGTACCACCATTAGCAAAAATAGCTCTTGTCATTTCTGCCAAATATTCATTTAATAATTCTGCGATCCGAGACGACTGCAAAATATTCGACATCCGAGTAAAACCCACAATATCGCTAAATAAAACTGTTACCAACCTTGGTTCTGGTGTCAAATCCAAAGCTAATTCTCCTTTTGCTGCTCGCTGCACCATTTCCGGTGGTAAAAACCGCCTTAATACTGATTCTGTTAAGTAAGAATTCAACTCTTGCACCTGTCGCTCATTTTCTTTCAAAACCAACAAATTTCTTACTTCTGCTAACAATTCTCTATCATTAAACGGTTTTGATAAATAAGCATCTGCACCTCTTTCTACTCCTTCAATTCTAGTATCTTCATCTGCTTTAGCGGTTAACAAAATAATCGGCGTACCTCGCAATTGTTGTTCTTCTCTAATCATTTTAATTAAATCCAAACCAGACACAACTGGCATCATTAAATCAGTTATGATTAGATGAGGATGATGAATTTGTGCAACTTCAAATCCCTCAGCTCCATCCCTAGCTAACACCACATTAAAGTTGGATTTTTGCAGAATTCTTGACACATAGTTTCTCAAATCTGGATTATCGTCTACCACCAAAATAGTAGCTACTGCCATATCATCATAATTAACTGTAGCAATATTTTCTTGTTTATCTACAGCTTGTAATTCCTCTGCTTCTTCTAACTCTGCTTCTACATCCGCCAACTCAACAGCTAACTTAGTCGCATCAAATTCTGCAGGTATTTCTGATACTTGTGCCACAGGTAAATGAGTGCTTCGTGTTGGCAACCAAACTTTAAAAGTAGTACCTTGACCATAAACTGATTCTACAGTTATTTGAGCACCATGAAGTTCTATTAATTCTTTGACTAAAGCCAAACCTAAACCACTTCCTTCATAAGAACGATTTGCTGAACCTTCTGCTTGCCGAAATCTTTCAAACAAAAAGGGAATTTGTTCTTGGCGAATGCCAATACCAGTGTCTTGTACCTTCAACAGACAATGTTCCCCACTAGATTCAATTGAAATCGTAATAGTACCTCCAGTGGGAGTAAACTTCATAGCATTTGAGAGCAAATTGTAGATAACTTTATCAAATTTTTCTATATCTAAATATACTGGTTGGCAATCATCACTAAAGTTTGTAACTAGGTTGATTTCTTTTTTCTGGCAGTAGGGAGCAAATGATTCGACAATATTACGACAAAGATCGACAAGACTACAGGGGCAAAAACAAGGCTGCATTCGTCCTGCATCAAGTCTTTGTAAATCTAGTAATTGATTAACTAATCTCAAGAGACGACGGGAATTACGCAGAGCGATCCCAGCAGGTTCTATAGGCAAATTTTGTTTGGAGTTCACTGCTTCCTCTAATAATCCAATCATTAGAGTCAGAGGAGTACGAAACTCATGGGAGATATTCTGGAAAAATTCTGTTTTGAGGCGGTCTACTTCTAGTAGTCTTTCTGCTTGTTCTCTGGTGGTTTGATAAAGACGGGATTGTTGAACGGCGATCGCCGCTTGGGAAGCTACTGCCTCAGCTAGTTCAATTTCTGAAGTTTGCCATTGGCGTTCATAAGAATTGTGGCGTAGAGAAATACTGCCAATAATCTTACCATCAACACTCAGAGGTACCACCATCAAAGCACGAGCATTAAAGCGTAATGGGAGTTGAGATTCATCAAATTCTCTATTTTTATTCAGATCGCTAATTGCTACCGTTGTTTTAGTTTTTAGCAATTCCATTAAAACAGGATTGCTACTAATAGGAACAAATGACTGAGGTAAGTTGATTGGAGTCAATAAGTCGTCATTATTATTAGAAACTTCTATTCCAACCACAGATTCATCTGAGAGAGGATCGGCTTCAGTAGAACTAACTGAAGATTGAGCTTGAGCATCATATAACCCCACACAATGAACATATTCATCCGCTTCCGTCCACAATGAGAGAACGCAACCATCTACTTGCAATGCTTGTCCTAACTGCTGAGTGATGGCAGCAAAAATATCTTTAGGGTTCAGACTAGAGCGAATGGCAGTGGTGATGGTATTGACCAGACTTTCTCGTTGGGCAAGACTGCTCAGTTGTTCATAAGCACGAACTTGAGATAGAGCTAGAGCAGCTTGATCGGCAACTGTAATTAAGAGTTGAACTTCATGGTCTTGCCAGTTCCGGTATTCCCCACACTGGTGCAGTGCTAAAACTGCAATTAAGTCTAATCGGGAAAATAGAGGCACAATTAGACTAGAACAGATATTTGCTGCTAGGTAAGCTTGTCGGCGTTGTTGAAGTTCTATAGTCTCTCCCTTTAGCCTTTCGTTATTTTGGATATCTGAAATGATTTCTACAGTATCTGTTTCCCAGATAATATGAGCCAAAATTTCTTGTGGTATTTTAGGGGGATAATTGTTGGCTGATTGTTCAGAGGTATTTTCTTGATTCTGGTAAACAACAAACCATTCGTCTTCTCCATGGCTATCTTGGAAAGGACAACATATCGCCAAACTCACTTCAAACATTTGACCAATACTTTCTACTATCCTCTGGAGCATCTGCCGATAATTGGGTGCAGAGCGAATAGTATTGGTAACTGCATATAGTAGAGATTCTTGCTGAAGGGCACGACGTAGTTCGTTAGTGTGAGATTTGAGGACATTGTGGGTGTCAACTGCCTGCTTTACTAATGCTTTGAGTTCCTCAGCATTCCAAGGTTTAGTCAGATATTTAAAGACTTTACCAGAGTTGATGGCTTCTACTAAGTCTTCTACGTCTGTGTAGCCAGTTAAAATAATCCTAATAGTATCAGGATATTGGTCAGCAGTAAGACTTAAGAATTCTGTACCACTCATTTTGGGCATTCGCTGGTCTGAAATAATTACAGCGACTACCCCAGATTTTTCCAGAATTTCCAGCGCTTCTGGCCCACTTTCGGCTCGCAGCACCTTGTAGTCTCGGAAAAAGGTGCGGTAAAGAAGGTCTAAATTATCTGGTTCATCATCGACAACCAAAATTTTCGGTTTAGGTTTTCTTTGTCTCAAATTCATGCACCGCTCTCCGTGCTTTCAGGGCAGTTATGATGAATTGTGCTGATTCGGGCACAGATGGATATAACTCCATTCCGCTTCGAGACCGATTAAGGAGGGCTTTTTATACCTATTTAATCAACCAAGAAGCCTATTTCTTCTCTTTGGTATTTGCCCCAGTCAAAAAGGCTACTTCAATGGTAATACTTGCTATTAAAACTTCAGTCTATTAAATTCATAATACCCACACATGAATATTTATTCCCAAGATTGAATTCTTGAAGATTTTCTAATAGTTTTGTGAATTTAGAACAAAAAATGTTTCTACTTAGAACAAAATTAACCTAAATTTCCTATATTTCATGAATTTTTAATCTTTATCAACATATTAGTCTTCTCGCATATAGCATATAGTAAATTAGACTTGTCGCTTTATAACTAAAAAAACTGGCAAACTCTTGTCATGTAAGGATTTTAGCTATTCCTAATTGAAAACGTCTGGAATTACTGCTGTGTCTTAATTTGAGCGATTTTTTCCATCTATTTAGGGACAAGTGTATTATAAGTGGCCTTTTTTTGTTCTCAACTACCCCCTTAATTTATTATACTAAAACCTCTCGGAGAACTTCTCAAGATCATCTGTTAATCTTAACCAGTTTCCTTGCAAAAATTAAGATTTATCTTTGTCTAGGCTTTAATCTGAAATTTTAGCAGAATATCTGCATTGTCAGGTCGGTTTTCGACTATTGACAACATGAAAGGCGACAAAATACAAGAGGAGTCCTATGATAATTTCAACTTACAGTATTAATTCGAAGGGTCTTGGTGTTCAATGTATTGCTTCAACTTCTCAACAGTAACACCATCATAACTAGACACATAACAACTGCTATTCCCAAGCACTTTTTTTCCCAATCAACTTTTTTAAGTTTCCTTTCCTGGGGAATGCTACGCAAACGGAATGCTGCGCAAACATTAGAAAAATTGTTAGACAAAAATTGTGCTAGCTCCTCTTTTCATTGAGTTTACTAACTTACTTAACTGTTGTTGTGGTAGCTACTGTTTCAGTATATGCACATGGTCAGCTTCACCATTAAATTCTATCAGTTTACAATTGTTCTTTTCTAGAGTCTTAAAAATTGTTTATTGAATAAAAGCTAACATTTCATTTTTCAAGACTTTTCTTCTATTTTTAGTCACTAACACCAAATGAGCATTAATATCTAAAATAGTTATAGCAATAGACTTTAAATCAATATTGACGAAAAGATACATATTATGTATACTAATAGGCAGTATATCAGATAATAGAAATGTTCACATTTTTAAAAATGAGGTTATACCAAAATACATAATAGCCTATCCAACTAGCAAAACAGTTTGGCTATTCAAGATTTGTATATAAGCATTTTTTAAATCTTTATAATCCAATATATCAACAGATTAGTCAAAAGTTAATTTAGACAAAATGCACTAACCAATTGCTTAAATTAAAATAGTTATCTTGACTAATAAAAGTATATAGTCAAAAGTGATAGCTATCTTAAAAAAAATCTAGATACCCCTTTTTAAAACTTTTTCCAAGGCTTATGTAGACATCTCAAGTTTATATGTAAATATAAGCAGGAATCAACAATTTATCCGGATAATTTTAAAGTATGCGATTGATTAATTAAGTTTTCTAAGATAGGTTAAATAATTCCTAAAATTCACAGGTATAATTGAAGGTAAATTTAAGTCTATTTTGTTTCAGGAAGTTGTCTGAGAATCTCTGAATAAAATGTAATACTAAAGCAGGGTCTAATATCATGTCCGGATGAACAGTTATAAATAATTAGGGAGGAGTTAGGAGTCAGGAGGGAGAAGAGGGGAAAAAAGAATATATCAGAAGTAGAAGGAGGATAAAGTTTTTCGTTTCGCGGAGCGACATGAAACGCGGAGCGGAACTTAGTTCTATCGCTAATTAAGCGGACATGATAGAAGTTGGTAGAGGCAATTAATTTTTAATAAATGAGGAAGCCAACTCCTTGAGCAATAGTGTTTTTCGGCATTTCCCAAAATGAATGGCATTGGGTGCTTCATATAGATATTTATATAGATATAGCTTGTGAGTGTATTGTGAACCCTTTCTTTTTTTTCTCAAAGTCTGTCAAACCTCAAGTCGGAAAATCCAATCAATTTTACTTTTCTATCCGCATTGCTAAACCACAGGATATCAAGAGTATTTCCGAAATCTTGACTAATAGTTTTCATTCTCGTGAAGGAATTATGAGCTATGTTTATCCTTTTTTACGACTAAGTATTTACGAAGATTTACGACATCGTATCCGCTCTAAAGGTGAGCATTATTTATGTATTGTTGCTATGGTTGTCAAAGATACTAAGTCTACTGAGAATTTATCTGCTATTGAAGGCCAGGATTTGGTGGGGACTGTGGAAATTAGTGTACGGTCGCGCCAGCCAAACGTAGTTTTATCGCTTCAGCAGAATGGACTTCTATCCCTCAATCCTTGGCAGTTAGATGATTTTGAGTATGCTTATTTGTCAAATTTGGCTGTTGATGCTGATTATCGACGATTAGGAATTGCTCAACAGTTGTTAAATTTTTGTGAACTTATGGTATCAGAATGGGGATTTTGTGACCTATATCTTCATGTATTGGAAAATAATCATACTGCCCGGAGGCTTTATTATAAAGCTGGTTACAGATTACAAGAAGTTGAGTGGACTTTTGGCTCTCTAGTATTTGGGCAACCCCGAAGGTTACTTTTGCGTAAATCTTTTTCAGATTAAGATTTAAGTATCAAGAATAAGTTATTTAGCTTTTGAAAATTAGATGAAAAAAAGGGAACAGGTATGGAGGGAACAGGGAACAGAAAAGCACCCAAATTCTAGGTTTCATGCATAATACTCTAAGATCCCTAGTTGAGTTTTTATACAAATATCACTACTTGTACACGACTACCAAAAATTTCGGCTTAATTAACTAACTATCTTTTTAGATAAATTCCTCTTTTGAGGAAGAGTAATTTTTTGGTACTGTTATCGATATTTACTATATTATTGAGTCGTGCAACGAGGAAAAAACATGAACAGTCTTATCACTAACTTTTTCAGCAATGTGTGGCATAAGTTCCCACACCAAATATCTAAGTTAGTAGGTACATTAGTAATAACATTTTTCTTACTGTTGATCGGCACAATTTTTATACCAGTACCTTTCGCCCACGCAGCAATGGTCTTATACTGTGATGGATTGGATGCTGGTGGCAATCCTTATACAGCAACCTATGTAGATGGATTGTTTACTGAAGTCCGGTTTGATCGTTCTCCAGATTTACCCCCTGTAGTCTCGGAATTAACCTACGATACTGTAAATGAGCAAGGTCAACCAATTTACCGAGGTGGTTACTTAGGAGCAGCAGATGTAGTTCTTATCGATCTATCAGGAGGTAATGTCAAACCTGGTTCGGAAGTATCAGTATCAGTTGACAATGGGTGGAATCTAGAAAGGGGTATTTGTGGAGTATAGTTAAGTAAGTTGTAGGGTGTGTCAGTTTCTTACACCCTAAAATTATTATTTGATTAAATACATGATTGACATCTCCAGGGGTTGAAACACCCTGGATTGTGTGGTTAGTCCACCGCAAATGGGATTAATCCACATTTGCTTAAAGCCTGAACGGCAGACTTCTAAACTCCTCGACATAGACCGAAATCTAGCTGTGAGTTTACTTTTTTTTGTTAGCTAAAAGAGTGGTTTTACTCGCACTGGTTGGATCAATAAATCGCTGCTTTAGCTGCCTGCTTGCTTTCAGCCGTCGTAGGAAATTAATTCCCCTTACAGGTGTCCACCGGAATTTCACCGCACTAGCTAGAGGTCATGGCGACAAACCTTGTTCGGTCTTCCTCTATTATAACATTATAAAAGATTTTTACTCCGCTTTATTACCCGCGTGTCGTTATTCAACCAGGGGATAAATCTTCCGGGAACTTTCCTCCCGACGTTTTTTGTGTTTTTAGGGGTAATAACCCACATCAAGTTAAATAAAATAGTTCTAATTAGGGTTAGCTGAAAAAGTTTTCTGGTGTCTGGTGAAAGTAGGGAAAGCCACATCTGGGAATAAGGAAGAGTTTTCCCATCCTTTAACTCAATTGCTCTACAACTTTATCCTCTAAAAGTTGATAAATTTTGATAGCATCAAAGCTTATTTTTGGCAGTTGCTCAATTTTTTCAAAGTTTCAAAAGCTTCATGTATCATAGTTGTAATTTGATTCAGTAAGTTATAATTAGACTTGATTTTACTTGAATTTGAAGATTTGATGCCAAATTATTTCACACAAAAACTACTACACTATAAATATACAGTTTTACTCCTTTTAGTCCTGAATAGTAATGATGAATGGTGGCTAAAATGCCAACTATACTGTTACCAAAATAATTACAATGCACCACTACCTACTCCTTTTAGTCCTGCATAGTAATGATGAATGGTGGCTGAAATGCCGACTACACTGTTACCGAAATAATTACAATGCACCACTACCGAATTTTAATCTTAATAAAAATTAACTTTAAGAGCGATATATTAAACACAATAAATTAATTAATCATACAATGCTAAATGAAGTTCAAGTCAAATTTAGCTCGGGAATCTTCACATAAGTTAATCAAAAAATAACACTAGGCAATTACTGTATTTAATAGTTATATTGTAAAGGAGTTAAAATATAGTTTTAACCCACCCTTGACGCTTACTCTAAACTCAAGTCCTCAAAATATAACTGTTATAAAAGGAGAACTTGATGAAGTGGCCTTGGTATAAATTCCCTACTCCCATTGCATTGTTAAAATTACTTGGATTTCGTAAAAAATTAAGAGAAGAAAACCTTCATAATACGGCACAATTACCTACTCAAGATGATATCGAGTTACCTTTACCTCTACCTGGCGATCGCCATTTAGTTGTGCGTACTGCTGATGGTAGTTTTAATGACGTGAAGTTCTCTCCCGTTAAATCGGAGATTATAACGGGAGCTTCTAAAACAAAGATAATTGAATCCAAGTCCCAGAAGTTTCTTGCTTCTCAGGCTAACCAACGTCTAAGCCTCCGCAAGCAGGCAAGATGATACCCACCTCGCATAATGCTTTATTCAGTATGTTTCGTGCTGCATTTTCATCCCTATCCAAAACTGTTCCACATTTCGGACAAGAATGAGTTCTAACTGACAAAGTTTTAGGTACTTTATGACCACAATTTGAACAATTTTGTGATGTATTGTGAGGGTTGACTTTAATAACATGAACACCGCGTTTTACCGCTACTGCCTTCAATTTTTCAATAAAAGCTCCCCAGGCTACATCATAAATAGATTTTGATAGTTTAGTATTTCTAGCTAAACCTTTAATGTTAAGGTCTTCGACGGCAATTAAGTCATACTCTTTAACTAATTTATGAGCAGTTTTATAGTGGAAATATTCTCTTTGCCTCGCAATATGTTGATGTAACCTCGCAACTCTGTTCTGTGCCTTTTTCCAGTTATTAGAACCAATTTCTTTTCTATCTGCTTTTCGTTGTTTTCTTGCTAAATTAGATTGAGATTTTCTATAGAAATTAGGAACAGGAACAGTCTCGCCAATATTAGTAGTTAAAAACTCTTTTAAGCCTACATCAATACCTATAGCATTCTGGAGATTGCCAACAGAAATTGGAGTCGGAACTGACTTGTCTTCCAAACTAAAGCTCACATAATAACCATCAGCTTTTTTAGTTATGGTTGCAGTTTTAATATTGAAACCTTCTGGAATGGCTCTGTGGGCTATGACAGGAATAGCGCCAAGCCTGCTGATAATGATTTGTTTGCCATCAAACTTAACTGCTGCTTTAGGGTGATTAACTCGACTAAACCCGAGCGACCTTAACCTCCCTGATTTCTTAAATCTTGGACGCCCTCCACGTTTACCAGTTTTATCGGGTATTAGCCAACGTTTCCAAGCTTTATCAAGTCTTTGTAAGTTAATTTGTTGCACTTCAGAATAGATTTCTTTGTAATCAGGAAAGAGAATCTTCGTTTGCTTAAGTGCTGATTGCTGAAAATAATAATCTGGCCTGCTAGGAATCTCACCAATAGGACACGAAATCAATGAGCAACGGTCTATCGGACATCTCGTTCTATTCAACCAATCTAGTCTTTGACCATTAGCATAATTCCAATGTCTTCGTAACAGTTCTAGCCAATAATCAATTTTGACTGACTGTTCACAAGTGGGCTTGATTTTATAGCAATAAGTAATTATCATATTTTGATTGTACATTTACTGCTGTATTATGTCAAGTAACTATAACAAAGGTTTTAGGTCTGTTTACTCTCTTACTGCTCATGTCGTATTTGTTACTAAATACCGAAAGAAAGTAATTACTTCTGAGATACTACAGCAATTAAACAACATATTTGATGAAACCTGCAAAAAGTGGGAGTGTGAGCTAGTAGAGTTTAATGGTGAAGTTGACCATGTTCACTTGTTAATCGCATTTAACCCAAAAGTTCAACTGAGTAAATTTATAGCAAATCTCAAAACTGTTTCTAGTAGGTTGATCCGCAGGGACTTTGCTGATTACCTAGCTAGGTTTTACAGGAAACCTTTACTGTGGACTGGTTCTTATTTTGTTGCTAGCTGCGGAGGTGTAACTATTGAGCAATTAAAGCAATATGTTGAACATCAATCGACACCTACATAACCTCGTTGTCGGCAATTCCCCTCCCGTTAAATCGGAGATTATAACGGGAGACCCCTTGCCGAATCAAGTTGGGGCAACATTTCAAGAATCTTTTTGGTCGTGTGGGAGACGGCGAACTGCTGAGTGGTATTATTGCTTCTCCTACTGACCATCATACAGCTCCTTACTATTTAACTGAAGAATTTGTCTCTGTGTATCGAATGCACCCATTAATGCCAGATGAATTGAAATTTTATTCGGTTAAAAACGGGAATTTATTACAAAAGAATAATCTATTTGAAGTTTCTGGTAATAGTACTAGAAATCTTTTAGAAAATTTAGCAATGCCAGATTTATTTTACTCATTTGGTATTAGTCATCCAGGAGCAATTACTTTATATAATTATCCAAGTTTTCTCCAGCAACTTGTAAGAGATAATGGTGAAGTTTTTGATTTAGCTGCTGTAGATATTTTGCGAGACCGGGAGCGGGGTGTTCCTCGTTATAATGATTTTAGAGAATTGATTGGA
>NZ_JAAHGT010000210.1 GCF_010672385.1 Okeania sp. SIO2F4 | reverse complement strand
GTCAGCTAGCCTCCAGGGTCGTGGCTAAGTTTTTCATGTCGCGTAGAGTTTCATGTCGGTGAGAGCCGAAAACAACTATGAGTTATTAGCTCATTATCAGACCGAATGAGGAATTAGTCTCCACGGATAATTCAAACTTATGTTTGCGCAGCATTCCGAAGGAAAAAAAAAGTTCATCAGCTAACCGAAGTCAAGTTATTACGTTCAAAAGCCAAATGCGAGCGCATTCCGTAGGAAATACTGAATGCTAATAGCTGAATGCTTACGCTAATAAAGTAGTTATGCACAATATATTTAAAGATACTATAATACTGAAGAGCCTAGATTGTAAAAATCATAGAGAATAAAATTAGGTAATTAATTGTGTCTAGGCAGTTAGTTGATTGCTACATAGCAATTCTTCTCCTTGGTGAAATACACAGGTTTTGGATTTTAGGGAATGTAGAATAGTGAAGGTAATAGGGAATAGAAAAAAATGCTGTACCTCATTAAATATGATAATCCCTATCTCTATATATCATTTTCCATGCTGGTAAGGTACGCACATTCCTTGGTTTTAGGGAGTAGGGAGTATTCAAGAATTAATAATTAATTATTAATAGAGAGATCCGGAAAAGAGGGAGTAGGGAGTAGGGAATAGGGAGTAGGGAGAAATAATTGATGATTTATCCGTATGGGATTGATTTTATTTTTGATTACCGGAGATGTCTAATAATTAATAATTACCTCTTCTTTAAAAACGGATAGGATTGGTTAAAAGGAATTTTTTTTGTTCTCTTGGTCGATTGGAGGCCAGCGAGGAGACCTCGCCATCCCATCCTTCGGAATGCTAAGCTTTCCGACCGCTTTTTTCTCCTTGAAAGATAGGCTTTAAACCTTAATTTTTCGGTAATTTGGGAAGCAGGGAATAGCGGTGCGACCCCGCGACGACGATAGTCCACTTGCGGAACGCGCACTCCTGTGAGGGAATGCTGACCAACAGAGGGAACGCACACCAAGAGAGAAAATAAGACAAACAACTGTACCTCACGCTCCTTGAGAAACGCTATATCTATTTTTTATTGCTAAATACAGTCTTCTTCCCTCTTTCTGGGAAATTTAATTTACAGCAGTTACTGAGCAAAATTTCTGAGATTGTGTATAACATAAATGAATGGTTTGATATTTAAGCAATTTAACATAATTTTTATAGCTATTTTATTACTCAGAAAAATTGTTTTAAACAGCTATTACAATTAATTTGCTAGAAAAGGGGAAAATGTTGGGTAGCAAGCAAGAATGTCTTATATAAAATATTCTATAAACTGGATATTATAGCAACCTAACCTATATATTTATGTATGTATGATATTTTATAATTCATCAAATAATCACAACTTCATTTGATTATTTCATCCGTTTATTCCTGTCAATATAAGGAGGTAAAAATTTAGTTGGCTCCTGCTCATAAATTGTATACTCCCAAGGAACATTAATATTTTGGGTCGTAGTCTTACTACTGTAAGAAGCTCGTCGTTGAGGTTGGGCAAACAAAATAATCATCCCGATTAAAATAATGCCACCACCTAAAACTAAAATAGCTAGGATTATTCCAGCAACAAACCATAGTAAACCTTTTTCTAAATAACTTGCAGAACTATTTGACGACCTTTTATTATAATTATCTATACCTTGCTGTAGACTTAAGCCAGAAATCAAACGTTCTTGCTGTTGGACTTGAACCAATAGTCGGTCATTTTCTAGCCTTAATTGATCTTGTTGGAGTCTGAGTTGTTGTATTTCTCCCGACTGTTGTTCTAACTGAGTTTTCAACTGTCGTGTATCTAGTAATTGCTGTTGTAGTTGAGTTTTCAGTTGGTCGTAAGCTGAACGTTGTTGTTCAGATTGATTTCTAATTTGTTGTTCCAACTTATAATCCTTGAAGTCAGGAGCAGAAGGAACTGAAATAGGTGGGGGTGTTAATGGTAGTGGCTGAGGTAGGGGAGTTACTAGAGGAGAAACTTTAGGAGGAGAAGAAAATGTTACTGAGGGTGAAGGAGATGGTATTGACAATTTCATCTGCTCATCAGGAGATGACTTGCCAAAAACAATCCAACCCATAAGTAAGAGGACAATTAAGACCCCCGTTAGAATACATCCTACTATAAACGCTAGAGTCTGATTCATTATTTGATTTCACTGTATGATTAAATCAGCACTATTTAAAAAAATATATAGGGCATCATATTAAGAATAATATTGAGTATCTATTTTCTGAAGCCATTTAATATCATAACTAAACTCATGCAACAAAAATCCAAAATATCACTACTTTTTCGCACCAAAATGGAACTCAGAAGTCAAAAACAAAAAGTCAAAGGTTAAGGTTGCTTAAACCTATAAAAAACTCAGGAGTTTATCTATAAGATATTTTATCCCTACCATGAATATGTTAAAATTGCAATTTTTGTTAGTTTGACCTATTTCCCCAGAAGCAAAAGAGTTAGAAGTAAAAATGAAATGATACTAGGAAATATCAGGATTATAGTAATCTTCGGGTTCCACATTTCCAACTGCATCTGGTTCTTGATTTATACAACCTTGTTTTTGGACATATTGACAGACACGAGCCCATAGCTTGGCTCTAGTACCAGGTGGTCCAGAAGAAAATAATACCTTATCTCCACCCACAATTTTGACTTGACACACTGGGCAAATCTCTTGTTGATTTTCTGACATCGTAATTATTTATTATTTAAGGCTCAATGAACTTCTAAGTATATAGCGTTTTTTCCTAAATTTTGCAAATCTTGTCTAAGCGCAAATTTGAGATTTTAAGGAGGTACATTTTAGGTTGTCAAAGGAATCTCAAATTTTACGTTATTTATTAGTCTAGCTATCAAAGAAGTGGCTAGACATAAAAATCATAACAATCTAGATATATACTCATTTTGATCGTGAATTATACTACTTTCATACAATATTACTAGGTAGTAGTTGGTATGTATTAGGAACCGCGCAAATATCTTAATAGTTTGGCAGAGGATTTTGGTTTAACTATCTAGGCATGAATTTGGTATTAGGTATAAAATTATATTTTTTCTGGAAAACTTTTACTGGGAACAAGGAACAGAAAATAAGAAAAAGAATTGTACCTCTAAAAGATTGAGAAACGCTATAAAATTATTTTACTATTTCCATTCTTTGAGCTATTTTATGTAAATATTTTAATGTGTTTATGTAGCTAATATCCCCATAATTTCTGAGTTTTTTTTAGACAAACAATAACATAAAGTTTGATGAAATATGTACAATTTTGGCAAAATAAAAAAAAGAGAGATAGCAATCCTAGCATTAGTTGTGATAATTTTTTATAATAGTTAATTTGAGCTGAAAAATTTTAAAATTATGACTCTTTACTCCTGACTCCTTATCTAATTACACCAATCCTACTGGATTTTATCTGACTCCATACTCCCACAAAAATATTACAACTTAAATAGGATTGCTATATTAGGGATTGCTATATAGGGTTTTTCAAGTTACTGATATACAGTTGTTTTTCTTCTTTTTTCTTCCCTGTTTTCCCAATTACTACTTTCCACTACTTACTTACTAAAACAAATTTTGTACCTCACTTAGAGATAGAAATTTCTATAAAACCTATTAAGTTATTAATCAACAGTTAAAATTTAACTGTTTTAACTCCCAAGCTTGACAACCCTAACTATATTTTTAAGGAGCCATGTAAGAATAACCTGAACAGTTTTTTGAATGGAAGTTAGATTTCATAATCTATTTCAGATAAATTTTGTACAACTTATTTTTACATGAATCCTAAAATTAGTAGTGTGCAGATTTTAGTTAGTTCAAATTCTTCACTACTATGTTTGTTATAGTCATTTATAACAAGGATTTCAACTAAAAAAGATTTTATTATTATTGAAAATGAATATAACTGTTAACTGTTTCAATGCTCCTTTTCTCTATTGCCTTTTCTTTAATAAAATGTAAATTCCATACATGAACTATATAGACAAAATTAATAATTTACTTAAACCAGCTATTTTTGTTAATCATTCAGTTATCGATCTATTTGCCGGATGTGGTGGTTTATCTCTAGGTTTTGAAGCGCAAGGTTTTACAAATCATGGTTTTGAAATGGATGCCGATTGTTGTGCAACTTATAATCAAAATTTAAAAGGTAATTGCACTAAAATTACTCTAACTTCAGAAACAGAATTACCTCCGGCAAATGTAATAATTGGCGGTCCTCCCTGTCAACCTTTTAGTGTTGGGGGAAAGCAAAAAGGTTTGCAAGATTCGCGAGATGGTTTTCCTATTTTTATTAATGCAGTGGCAAAATTAAAGCCGGAAATTTGGTTGTTTGAAAATGTAAGAGGATTACTTTATCGTAATAAATGGTATTTGGATGAAATTACTCAAGCACTACAAGCTTTGGGTTATGTTATAGAAGTTAAATTGTTAAATGCTGTTGATTTTGGCGTGCCTCAAAATCGTCAACGAGTAATAGTTGTTGGGCATAAAGGTGACTTTAAATTTCCTCAAATTTTAGAGCAAAAAGTAACTGTTGGAGAAGCATTAGGAGAAATGGCATTTCACGCGCCTCTGGAGTCAAAATTTCTGACTCCAAGCATGGATAAATATGTAGAAAAATATGAAAAAGCTTCTAGTTGTAAACAACCACGGGATTTATATTTAGACAAACCTGCTAGAACTTTAACTTGTCGAAATATTTCAGCTCCTACTGGTGATATGCACCGGATAAAATTGCCTGATGGGAGAAGAAGACGTTTATTGTTAAGGGAGGCAGCAAGATTACAAAGTTTTCCTGACTGGTTTGAATTTGTAGGAAAGGAAACCAGTTGTTTTAATCAGATTGGAAATGCAGTTCCTCCTTTATTTGCTTTTCATTTAGCGGGGAGTATTAGGAATTATTTAGAATCTGGGAAAAGATTCTCACCAGAGTAAATTTCACAAAAAATTATTCCCGTACAATTATCATTACCTTTTTAAGAACAGGACTTACGCAGGCGAACCCCCCAAACCCGGTTTCTCGTAGATGTTTATGGTCAAAAACAATGATTTACCCTAGAAACCGGGTTTCTTTGCGTAAGTCCTGAAGAAATAAAAATGTCTGAAGTTCCCCAATATCTTACTAAGTCAGATAAGTCTAACCAACTTCAAAAGTTAATCAATGAAGCTTTGTATATTATTTCTAATGGCAGGGAGTATGAGGAGTTATTTAGAATCTGGGGAAAGATTATCGCCAGAGGAAATTTTACAAAAAATTATTCCCGTACAATTATCATTACCTTTTTAAGAAATAAAAATGTCTGAAGTTCCCCAATATCTTACTAAGTCAGATAAGTCTAACCAACTTCAAAAGTTAATCAATGAAGCCTTGTATATTATTTCTAAACTGGGTGTACCTCTTGAAGGAATGACTCAAAGACGATTGGAAAGAATGGCAATGGCTTTTTTAGCTGTAGCTAACGTTAATAAAACTAATGAATGGAGAAAAATTGAGAATTCTCATGCTTTAAGAACTAGAGAAATTATTAGGTACTCGGATAGTTGTTTTCGTACCTTACAGATAGCTATTGAAAATTTTATGATACAAGAATATTTTTTATGATACAGGTTGAAAAACTACTCAATAATATTAATAGCCATTTGTTTTATTCTAGTTATTAACTCTAAAATATTATTATCTTTGTCATATTTTCTAAGCATTACTCTTAAAGTATCAATGCTATAATCTGAACTATAATAACTGCTAATTAATTTTCTAAAATAAGCCAAAGAAATTAATTCCTTATAATTCATTTTGATGGTGAAAAATTTTTAAGTCCTTATTCTCAAATCACTAATACTTGAAAGAAAATTATGATTGAAATTAACTGGCAATTATTCTGGATATTAATGGTTTTGCATTGTGTTATTGGTACTGCTGCTGCTTTTGTGGCAAAAAGTAGAGGTGGGAATTTTAATCTTTGGTTGGGTTGGGGTTTACTGGGGGGTACTATTGCTTTGATAACAGCATTTTTACTACCTGTTAAAAATCTAGATTGAACAGGAAATTAATTAGCTGATAATTAGAGAAATTTATCTAGGGATAGATAGAGAGGAAAATTGAAAGATATTACTTTTGGTTTTCCTATAAAAATTTGTCTGTTTTGGAATAGCTTTAATATTTTGAAAGATGGAATGAGTCAGGGAAACTAGAAGGCAATTTGCTCAGGTAACTATACATTTAGCCAAGAATTTAGTTGAATAAAAAGTCATACTTGAGGACGAGCAACTCCAGCTAATTTTTAGCCTATCACAATTTTTGTGGAGATGCAACTGAAAATCCTTTAATTTTTTTGGAGCTTAAGAGAATGAAAATCTTTGTGGTTTTCCACTGAGGAGGGATGGATGGAAAGATTTGATGAGATAAAAACAAGCATATATCTTTAACTAGAGCTTCACAGGATCACAATTTCAGAAAATATCTACTTACCTCTATACAAAGTAGATATTCTCGAAAAGTCTGTGACAAATTTTTGACTATCTATATATTCTGGAAAAGTCTTTGGCAAATTTGCGACTATCTATAATATGAGGAGAGAAAATTCCATCTCTGAGGAAAAATAGTAAAAAGTCGGGGGGAGAAAAGAGGCGATCGCTCCACTTCAGAAAATATTTAGTTCTCTCTAGGTAGACCAGATATTCTGGAAAAGTCTCTGACAAATTTTCAAGTGTCTATATACAGGAATGAAATTTTCATCTGTGAAAAAAACTGGCAAAAAGTTGAGAGGGGGGTAAGAGGCGATCGCTCCACTTCAGAAAATATTTAGTTCTCTCTAGGTAGACCAGATATTCTGGAAAAGTCTCTGACAAATTTTCAAGTGTCTATATATAGGAATGAAATTTTCATCTGTGAAAAAAACTGGCAAAAAGTTGAGAGGGGGGTAAGAGGCGATCGCTCCACTTCAGAAAATATCTACTTACTTCTAGGTAGTAACCCCATTCCAAAGAAATGAGCAGTAACCATAATAGGACGAGGAGTACGATAACAATGATAGAGAATCATATCTTTTTCTATTTCACTATCTGGATAATTACCTTCAAGTTCTACAACAGGCGTTCCATCTGTATGAGTACCAAAAATTTCAATGGCTGTTGGTATAGAAAGACTTTCTAAACTTTGAACTTCATCGTATGCCCAGATTAAACGTTTAGGTTCGCGCAAAATGTCGTAGCACAATTTATAAAACTCAAAGTTAAAGTCTTGGGCTTCATCAATCAGAATTGCATCAAATAACTGAGGAGTTTTATCCTCAAGTTCTCTAAGTTCTTTACAGCAATTACCGAGTATTTGACTGTACTCTTTATGAGTAAAAGCATTTTTTGCTTCTAGATATGTGCGTGAATTACGCCCCATTTTTTTAGAAACAAAACGATATAGACCTTCCCGATCTTTCCTTCCCCAAGCATGAAGTATATGAATTTTATTCCAGTTTGGATCTACATCAGCCCACCAACGGTAAAAACGAGTAATGTTACTCTTAATTTGTTCATATAAACTTCTGGTGTAAAAAGTATAAGCAATATTCCAATTAGGATGTTTATTGTGCATCCATGCTGCTTTCATACACATTACAACTGTTTTTCCTGAACCTGCTAAACCTCTAATTCTTTGAGGACTATTTGGCATTTGAACTGCTATTTTGTGCTGCTCTCTATCTAGACCTTCCATTTGTAATTCAACTTGCCTAAGTAAAGCAGCTTTTGATGCATTTTTCTTTGGTTCCGGTCTAATTCACGACGTAAAGTAGGTGTGCCTTGAAGAATACTCAATGCCAGTTTCCATTGTTCATCTGTGATAAATTCTTGTTTTTCTTCAGCAGGTATTTTAGTTAATCTCTTCCTCAAAGCATCAGGTTTTTGTAAATCATCTGCAAAGATAATAGTTAGTGGAGTAGCAGGAGATAAATCAAGACCTTTTCTTTTCCATTCAGACTCAGATATTAAAGGTAAACCTATAAAAACATGACCTTGAATTACATCATATTTTCCTTTACGCAACTTACGCTCATTTTTAAATTTTCCTAGTATTGAAAACATTTGATCTTCTGCCTGAGAGTAAGGAGTTTCTTGGCTAGAATGCCAATTTTTCATTTCCCAAACTTGCCCATTAATCTTTTCGATATTTTCGATTTTGCATCCCTTGGTTTCAATAACATATAATCCCCATTTTCTATGGAGCATGAGAATATCTGGTTCTCTTCTTGATCTATCTGGAGAAAAGATAGGATAGCGATGATAACAAATTCCTTCGTCTTCAGATAAATAATTTTTGAGAGCTTGCCATATCATCTTCTCTGTATAGTTATTATCTTCAGAATCAGACCAAATAAATTCCATAAATTTTTCTTCTCTTGAAATGAAAATTGATATAAATAGTCTAATTTAGATTGAATTTAAAATCAATTTACTAATAAATTATGGATATTGATTTATTTTTTTCTAAATTTACTTTTGGGTGCATCTCATAGCAAGCAAAAATACTTTTTTCCTATATATTCCCTGTTGCCTAAAAGAGATAAATTTTAGGCTTTATTCAAAAATTGAGATGCACCCTTACTTTTTGTTAATTTTCAATTTTCGGCGGATACTTTTCCAATATTTCCCGCAAATATTTCCCTGTATAAGACTCAAAATTCTCTGCTACTTCTTCGGGCGTTCCACAAACAATAATTTCTCCTCCTTTATCTCCTCCTTCCGGACCTAAATCTATTACCCAGTCGGCACAACGAATTACATCTAAATTATGTTCAATTACTACAATAGAATTTCCTTTATCTACTAATCTTTGCAAAACATTTAATAACTGATGAACGTCATAAAATGACAAACCAGTTGTTGGTTCATCTATCAAATAGATAGTTTTTCCCGTTGCTCGCTTAGATAATTCAGAAGCTAATTTTACTCTTTGCGCTTCTCCTCCAGAAAGAGTCGGTGCAGGTTGACCTAATTTGACATAACCTAATCCTACATCTACTAAAGTTTGTAATCGGCTTGCTGCCCTGGGAATATTTTTAAATACTTCTAAACTTTCCTCCACAGTCATATCCAAAACATCAGCAATTGACTTATCTTTATATCTCACCTGCAAAGTTTCTCTACTATATCTTGCACCTTTACAAACTTCACATTGCACATAAACGTCTGGCAGAAAGTTCATTTCTATTACATTTACACCTTGTCCGCTACAAGCTTCACATCTGCCGCCTTTGACGTTAAAAGAAAATTGCCCTGGTTTATAACCTCTGGCTTTTGCTTCTATGGTTTCGGCAAATATTCCTCTGATTACATCAAACACTCCTGTATAAGTTGCTGGATTTGAACGGGGAGTTCTGCCAATAGGTGATTGGTCGATTACGATTACTTTATCTATTTCTTTTAATCCTTTGATTTTTTCTAACTGTTTGGGAAAGGGAACGTTACGACTGAGATTATTTTGCAAAGCTGGATAAAGTAATTCGTTCATTAACGTAGATTTTCCTGAACCGGAAACGCCAGTAATACAGACAAGTTTTCCTAAAGGAATTTCTATATCTATATTTTTGAGATTGTTTCGATGACAATTTTTCAGTAGTAGAGATTTGCCGTTTCCTGTTCTTCTTTCGGATGGGGTAGCAATAATTTTTTTGCCAGATAAATAAGCACCTGTTACTGAATCTTCGGTTGCTAATAATGTCTGGAAATTTCCCTGAGAAATTATTCGCCCGCCATGCACTCCCGCTCCCGGACCTATATCAATAATATGGTCGGCAGTTCTAATAGTTTCTTCATCATGTTCTACAACTATTAATGTATTTCCTAAGTCGCGAAGTTTGGTTAAAGTTTGCAAGAGGCGATTGTTATCTCTCTGATGTAAACCTATACTTGGTTCGTCTAAAACGTAGAGAACTCCTGTTAGACCAGAACCAATTTGTGTTGCTAATCTAATTCTTTGTGCTTCTCCTCCAGAAAGTGTCATTGTTGCTCGATCTAATGTTAGATAATCTAAGCCAACGTCGAGGAGAAATTGTAATCTGGCTCGAATTTCTCTCAATACTAATTCTGCTATTTTTGCCTGGCGATCGCTTAGTTTTAAGTTATTGATTTTTTCTAGACATTCTTGAATGGAAACTTCTGTAAAGTCGGTAATTTTATATTGCCCGACTTCTACGGCAAGTGCTTCTGGTTTTAGTCTTTTTCCTTGACAAGTTTCGCAGGTTTGATTGACTAAGTATTGTTCTAATTTTTGTTTGATTAAATCTGAACCTGTTTCCTGATATTGTTTTTCCAAAATCGGGATAACTCCAGGATAGTAACGATAATCTCCTTCTCCATTTTTTGTTTCCATCCAGATAGGTTCGTCGCTACCTTCAAGCACCAACTTTTGTTCCTTCTTGCTCAATTTATTCCAGGGAGTTTCTATCTCAAAGTCATAAGCTTCAGCCAAACTATACAGTAGAGAAAAATAATAGGGATTTTCCTTATTTGACCAAGGAGCGATCGCTGAATATAAGGGTGCATTGGGGTCGGGTACTATTAATTCTGGGGAAAATTGCTTGAGACTACCTAAGCCGTGACAGGTCGGACAGGCACCGTAGGGGGAGTTGAAAGAAAAGAGCCGGGGCGACAACTCCTCCATCACTGCTCCATGTTCCGGACAGGCAAAATTTTCCGAAAATACTATTTGAGTCTGAGAATTTTCTAGTTCTGCTTCTAGTTCCTGACTGGAATTAGCTGAATTATTGTCAGATTTAGAGTTAGCTGAAGTTGCTATTTTTGCTGGAGTTAGGTTATACTTATTTTTTGTAGGCACTGCCCCTATCTTTGCTGATGTGTCATTTAATACGTTAATCAAAGCAATTCCAGTAGATTGACGTAGACAAGTATTTAGAGAATCTGCTAAACGTTCGTCTATTCCTGGCTTTTTAATTAGTCTGTCAATAACAATTTCTATAGTATGTGTACGATTTTTATCTAATTTGATGTTTTCAGCAATTTCTACGACCTCTCCATCAACCCTCAAACGAACAAATCCTTGAGCAGCTAAACTAGATAAAAGTTTCTGATGAGTCCCTTTTTTGCCTCGAACCACGGGAGCTAGGATATGAAATTTCGTGCGGTCTGGAAGAGCCATAACTCTGTCGCACATTTCATCAATAGTTTGAGGAGCAATATTATGGTGGCAAATTGGGCAATGGGGTTCTCCCGCTCTACCAAATAGTAATCTCAGATAGTCGTAAATTTCTGTGACGGTGCCGACTGTGGAGCGGGGATTATGGGATGTGGATTTTTGGTCGATGGAAATGGCAGGGCTTAATCCTTCGATGGAGTCTACGTCTGGTTTGTCGAGTTGTCCGAGAAATTGTCGGGCATAAGCGCTGAGGGATTCGACGTAGCGACGTTGCCCTTCGGCGAATATTGTGTCGAAGGCGAGGGAGGATTTGCCGGAGCCAGAAACTCCTGTAAAGACTATGAGGCGATCGCGTGGGAGTTCTAGGTCGATGTTTTTGAGGTTATGTTGTCTAGCTCCTCGGATGCGGATGGTATTTTCGGGGGTGGTCATTTTAGTTATTAGTTTAGGGAGTAGGGAGTAGGGAGTAGGGAGTAGGGAAAAAGAAGGGATGGTTGAAAGGGGCTAAATTTATTTCTTGGTCATAGAAATTTTGTTTGACAGTAGTAAATGATTGTAGCGTCAGGTTTGAGATTATCTGGTTTCCTGGAGAGTAATAATATATCTTTGAGGAGCGATGGCTCCTAACTCTATGGAAAATGAACTAATTTTCTCACTTATCAAAAATTATAGATAAGTGCCAAATTTTTTCCTACCATCTCTCCTCGATGAAAAATTACCAATATTTTTATTGTCTCAAGCTTCGGGAAAAATTCGGCGCGCCGAAGGATTCTCAGAATTTTTCTA
>NZ_JAAHGT010000021.1 GCF_010672385.1 Okeania sp. SIO2F4 | reverse complement strand
GTTAACAGCAACTGGATTATGGAACTTATATCTGATAGCAGCATAAGTAATCAAATTACTCAGGAAATATATCAAGTTTTCGTTTGAGTTTTTTTCTAACCTAAGTTATTTCCCAACAACTCTAATATTTCATCTACAGTAGGGGGTGGTGGAGCATTCAAAAGTCTATTAAATCTTTGATTCAAAGCTTCCTTTCTGGACTCCAAACTACTGCTGACTTGGCTTTTATACTGATTTGCAAAATCGTCTACTTGAGAACCACCGCCTGGAGTATTAAATTCCTCCAGAAACATAGCAGTTATTTCTGCTTTAGCGATAATTACAGCATCAGAAATTTGTGGCTTAATTCCTTGCACTGTTTTATCTATTAACTCATCAACAAAGTTAGACGAGTTATTTTGACTCTGAGCATCTAAATACAACTTCACCGTGTTTTCTGGTGTAAGATTATGTTGTTTCATTAGAGCTGCTAATGCAGTTCTCGTAGGAGGATCTACTGTTAGATTGGCATTTTCTGCTGCTTTAAGCAGCAACTTAATTTCAAAATGGTTTATGTCTAGTTGATAATTGTCTTTAAACCATTTGATAAATTCAAACAGTTCTTGGTCAGTTTGCTCTTTCATATTCCACTATTTAATGCAAGTTTTTGATTCGGCATTGACAGGTTCTGGTTGTAGTTGGTAATAGGAAAATATTCCCAATATTGATACAACTAACATGATACTTAAGGACAAGCTTGTAGGTTTAAGAATAACTGTTCTAAAGATATATCCTAATAACCCACATTGTTCTTGTATAATTAAATATTTAAAGAGCCCGTGAACTTGTTTCTCAGTCGAAGTATAGTGTGACTTCTTCAATATTGCCATAATGCTGAATATCCTCTAAGTTTCCATAATTTTCTAGGTCTAATTGAGTGTAATTTGTATCGAGGTTTGGGTTGACTAATGCCTCTTTTTCGTCAACTTTAAATACGGCGGTTAGGTGACTCCAAAGCCAGATAGCTAAGTTTTCCCAAAACCCAGGAACTTGACCTTTATATTCATAGTTTCCTACTCCTACTCCATCCGGTGGGGTTATTAAATGGTTATCCATTATTATTTATGTAGTAATTGTACTTTTTAGCAATCATGGTTTATTGTTCTCTTGCACCTGTACTTTTATTGGTAAAATTTATGGTTGTAGTTGTTGATGTTGTAGTTGTTTATTGAGTATTACTATCATCATCAATAATGTTTGTTGGAACTAACATTAATTTACTGCATAATAACAACTTTAGTTACTTGATTTTGGGGATTTTTGTCATTTTTTAAATACCAGAACATGATGAAATTAATCCTCCTTTATTGTTGATTACTTGAATAATTTATTATCTCTATTTGAGTACCATGATTTATGGCTCCTGGCTCATTCACTATGCCTTCTGAAATACCTTGAGAATTGTCATAATTATCGGAATTATTGCTCTGGGAATCATCAATATTAATAATTCCGATTTGTTGGTCTAAATTATCGGTTGAATTTACGATTCCGATTTGTGTATGTTGTGTCTTCTTATTTTTTTTGCCAAATGGGAAGATGGTTAATTTCTCCTAGTGTTTTCGACGATTTGTACTAAAAAAGATGCAGCATTGACTCAACTGTTTACATTCTTGTACTGCGCCACTTCTCAGCTTCTATAAAGGTAACACCAGCAGCTTCCGCACACGCTTCATCTTCCAAGCTATCGCCTACCATCAGACAATCTGATGGGTGAATTTCGTTGACAGTCAGAACATAATCGATCATACCGCAACCTGGTTTCCGATAATGTCCCAGTAGTCGAGGATAGTGGGTAGTGCAATCAAAATATTTATCTCTGTAGCAGCGGTAACATTGAGTGCCTTCAAAATCTGGACAAAAGAGGATTGAGTGTATTTCTGGAAACAGTTTTAAAGTTTCTTGCTGCTCTTTAATACAATCATCTAATGATTTGTGTTTCGCTGCTACACCACCCTGGTTTGTTATACCCACTATCAAATACCCCTGAGTGGAGTATTTAGTTATCGCTTCTTTTGCCCCTGGAATTGCCTCCTGATCTTGTGGAAATTGAATAAACTTTTCTCCTGACTTAGAACGGCGAATTGTGCCGTCTAAATCCACAAATAATATTTCTTGCATTTTTATTTAATGTCCTCAATCGTTGTCTGTTTCCTAATAGAAATAATTTGTTGAACTTTTTTCAAGTTTCTGTGGGAATTTTTATCCCTTAAACATTTAAGTTTGTTGTTGATTTTTTGAATTAGAATTTTCTATTAAAAAATCCATAGTTACTTGAGGAAAAGTTTCTGCTATTTTGTCTTGTACTTCAGGTGGTAGTTCATTCATGGATACATTTTCATCTACCAATCCTGCTTCTCTCGCAGCTTATTGTAAACGGCCTTCTAATTCTTCTTGCAATTGTTCTTTGTTAGTTGTCATTTTTTCTACTGATTATTTTTTGGCAAAATTGATCAAGTTAACTATGACAAAATAATTGTTAATTGTTGCTCTCTTTACAGATTTGTTCAGCTTGTTGATATTGAGATGTTGTCAGACTTCCATCTTCTGATAAATCAGGACAATCACTATTACTCAGAATACGCCAATAACAATCTTTTTTCACAAGTTCATTATCAGTTTTTTGAGCGATTTTTGCTTGTTTTGTAATGTATTGCTTATCCATAATAATTCTTGTCTTCCTCCTAAATAAATTTACTCAAATACAACAAAATTCCGACAATTCGTGCATAGGTATGAATGATTTTTTGGAGAATATTCGGGTACTTATTTTTGGGATTTTTATTTTGTTCTGACACTCTAATAACGGTTAGAGAACCTGCCAACCAACCATGAATTAAATTATGAGCGGTTTTTGATAGAACTATGCAGTCAATATTCCACTTTTCTTGGCCTAAGTTTTTGTAAGTACAATGATGTATATTGTACTTTGTCAGTTTAATCCAGGGAAAAATTTGGCATCTTCTACCTACTCTTTTGATAAATATTCTACCTTTATTTTTCCACTCATAACTATTGATATACTCGCGATAATTTACTTTTTTTGGAGCTAGCATCGACCTAATATTTCCATTATAATAGGCGAATTTTCAAATTGAGCATCTGCCTAATAATTCCATTTTTAGAGCAAAATCGTCAACAATTTGATGATTAAAAAATTTATCTACTTGACGTGAAATCAGATGGAAAAATTTAATAATTAGTTTCATGGATTTCTCCTGAGTTTTTGTGAATTTTATGGTAGTGGAACTGGAACTTTGAGAGTGGAACATATTGATATGACTAGGATTCCGGTGGAACTACTGCTTGATGCAAGTTCCGGGGTAGTTCCAGTTTATTGTTAATAATTAACAATTTTGATACTGACGATAACCAAAACAATTATTGAGGGTTTATTGGCATATTTTGGCAGTTTTTTTGAGTCATTAATTCCGTTTTAAATATTCCTGGGAATCCGGTTATTAAGAAAACTGCGTCTTCTATTTGATAGTTGTTTTCCTTTTTTTTATGGTGTATATTTGAGTTGTTATTTCTGTTATATAACTCCTGCTTTAGTTGCTCTATTTCAGATTTTAAAGCTACTATTTCAGGAGATACTACTGATGCTATTAACCAAGGGAGAAGTAATTCGGCATTTCCCCCAGATATCCCAGTTCTGCTAATTTTTTTTCGGCTTCTTTTTTCAGAGAAGATGCATCAGTTTCATTCTGTACTTTTGAGAAAATATCTACTACTTGTTCAACCCCGGTAAGTTCTTGATAATTATGCACTTCTTGAGACCCTTTTGACATTTGCATTGCTGTAGTTAACTTAGCTTTAGTTTCTAGCTGAAGTGTGCGTAGAGCTTTTGCAGTTTGTCTAGTTGTAAATTCGTTTTCGGCTTCTGTTATTCCTGTTTGAACATTTATAGAATGGGCTAATTGACTTGCTTCTTTCAACCCCTCCTGTTGTTGTACTATGGCGTTGCTCAAGGTTTGTTGTACTGATGGTTCAACTAAATTTTTTGAGCTTTCATTGTCGCTATTTGTGTGAGTTTTTTGATTGCCATTAGTTGATTTTTGCTTAGTTTTGTTGTGTGCTTGCTGTATCAAATCTTCTGCGGTTGGCTCGGTAACTGAATGTTGTCCGTTGTTGATGGTTTTCGTACTCATTTTTGACTTTTTGAAACTCCTTTTCTATGTCGATTTTGTACTTGTGAAATACGATGTTTAATGGTCTTTCCCTAATAGCTTTTAAGTCTTCTTCATTTAGGGCTTTTAATTGCTCTTCATCTATGGCTTTTAACTGTTCTTTTCCTAGTTCTATTAGTGCTGAATAGGTAGCTCTACTATATTCGTGACTCCCTTTCTTTATTGCTAGGAATAGCTTTAATCCAATTAGCTTGCGTACTGTTTCCCAGTTCCAAGGAGGTTTCTCTTCGCCTACTGCTACTAAGTCGTCAGATATGGTTTTGGGTGCTGAAATTCCTAATATTTCTCTGAGTTTTTTCTTTTGAAAAAACTGTTCTCCATTAACTTTATAGCTATTTATATAGACAATTGTTGCACCTTTTTTGGTTGTTACTGGCACTTCTTTTACTATCACCTCCTTGGGGGTAGTATCACAGGTTTCACTTGTTTATATTTCTATTAAAATGCACATCCAGGTGGATGTGCAATAAAGTGTGCGAACAATTCTTGATACTATGCGAACATACGAGGTAATAAGCATGGGTTAAAGAATTGTGGGATAATGGTTTCAAAGGTTTCAAAAGGGTGTAGAAGTTTTTTGGCAAAAGTATTGATACACCAAAACTATTCGCGGAACATCGCGAATAGCTGAAGGCTCTTGGCCGCCTTCAGACTTCCGCCTGGATGTTTTTGAGATTCAACTGCGTCACATCTCAAAAACATCCTCAATTTGTGTATTTTGTAGCCTTTAAATTCTTAGGAATTTGATTTATACTTAACACGCTTTAACCGCACTGTTTCAGTTTTGAAGTTGACAAAAACCTCTATGTGTCCGTCTACTGCCTGGAGAATGCTGCGATCGCCACATTCATAAACAGTATCTGTTAAATTTCCACCTCTGGTTTCCCACATCTTTGAGGGGCGGATTTTTTTAATTTCTCCCTCCTTAAGTTCGTACTTCCAATCTTCCTCTGCTTCTTCAATGGAAGAGTAAAAATTCACTCCTTTCCAATCGGAACCTATTATGGTGTAGAGGGTATATTTTGCCCCTGCTGGCAATGTTTCCATAATGTTTTCTCCTTTATTTGTGGTGACGAAGGTTAACGCACGATGAGTGCATCTAACCAATCAGTTATGTAGTTCTGAAATGCTTCTGTCGGTATAACAATTATTGATTCTGAAGTGATGATACAGATATTATCACCTACCCTCACTACTGCCTCTATGTATTCTGGGTAGACTATTCTACCCAGTTCCATAGAGGCAGCGATTGCTGCCTCTATGCTTGTCATGGCTCACTCTCTAGAATTCGTCGTGGTCATCGGAGGATGCGAATGCTTCAAACTCTTCTACTTCCTGCCAAATCTGCTCATCAGTCTTGCCCGGTTCATTTGAATAGCAGTCTAAGTCTTCCTCATATTGTGGCAGTTTGTATGCAGTTGTTTCAGGTCCTCCGTATGGAGTTTCCAACCAATCTGAATAGTCATACTTCAGCCATGCTTCATCTGTACCGTAGTAGAGCCAGTTGTTATTCTGAGGTCTCTGTACGGGTGGTGCAGCGACTAGCTTTGGTTGAGGTGAGACTTGTGTTACAATTCTTTCTTGAGCTATCATAATAGTCTCCTATTTAGTTAGGGGCGGGACATCACACAAACTTTGGTCGGGGATGGTGATGTCCCTTTCAGTTTTTTGTAGAGGCTTTTTTTTCCTCTATATTTCTATATTATCGCTGTATACAGCAAAAATACAAGCTTTTATTATCAGTATTTTTGGAAAATTCCTGGGATTTAATTACTTTACTTTATATATCGCCGTATACAGCTAAAAAAGGTATTCTTTAAATAGTAGTAATTTTAACTGCGAGAAAAACCATGCCAAAAGGGAATAGAACACCAAAAAGCGACAATTTTCACGCCCATGACTTTAAACCAATATCAGACGTTCCTCTGGAAAAATTAGCGGAACGACCTATATGTATTAGGCTAGAAGAATCTGTAGATAAAATCTTAAGAAGTTTACCCAGAGAAGAGCGCATAAATTTCTTGAGGCATTTGATTACAGATGCCGTCAAAGACAAATATGGGAATTTGACTTATTAATTAATTGTATTTCTGTTTTTTTTGCACCTTAAAACTAAAAAGCCCACATTTAGTTTGAGCGATTCACACAATTAATATTTGAAGAAAAAATACATTTTACCTATGTATCAACTAACTATTAATATACCTGAAGAAACAGCCTTAGCGTTAAAATTAACTCCAGAACAACTTAGTCAAGAAATGCAACTAATTGCTGCTATTAAACTTTATGAATTAGGTCGTCTTTCTTCTGGGGCTGCAGCAAATTTAGCTGGAATTCCCAAAGTCCTATTTTTAACAAAATTAGCTGATTATGGTGTAGACACTTTTCAACTCACTGAAGCTGAATTGACTGAGGAATTGAGACGTGCCTAATATTGTTGTTAATACTTCACCTATTCAATACCTTTACCAAACTAATTTACTTGATTTACTCTCTAATTTATATGGTCAAATTATTGTTCCTGAATCTGTCGCTGATGAATTAGCAGTTGGTCTTTCTCTCGGAATTTCTCTACCAAATATTTATTCTATTTCGTGGATTGAAATTCGTTCAGCTCAATCTAAAGCTATTTTACCTCTCGTGACTGAGTTAGGAGCAGGAGAGCGAGAGGCATTGGCTTTAGGTTTAGAAATACCTGAAAGTTTATTAATTTTAGATGATGGTTTAGCTAGACGTTATGCTCAGTTATTAAAACTAGAGTATATCGGTACATTAGGGGTTATTCTCAAAGCAAAACAAAGGGGATATTTGGAACGAGTTAAACCTATTTTAGATCGATTAGATACTTTAAAATTTCGTTTTGCATCATCGACTCGGAACAAGATTCTACAACGGGCTGGAGAAGAACAAAAATAACTAGAGTAAATTTGTTCTTTTTTACAACTTCAGATAACTATAAAGAGGTTTAACCGAAATGATAAATTATAGTTTATCAAATATAAATGCTCTATTTATAATTATTTTTTATTATGTCTTGTGAGTAGTAGACACTATTACTATACATTATATAAGCTAGAATAATTGATGATGTTTTTTTCTGAATTTAATACAGTCGGCAACCGCGAAGTCTTAGGTGGCTTTACTCAAATTTTCACCCTACACGAACGCGAATAAATCTATTAAAATTTGATAACTTAAAAGGGGGCGGTCGGTCTGGTCGCTACGCTAAAAGTTTCGCCTACAATGTCTGGAAAAAGTTATGACTAAAGCTGAAATGGCATCAAAATCTGATACTCCTATTTAGGTTGGTAATTTAATTCAAAATTATGATTCAAACTATTCAATCCCAAGAAGTAACTCTCCGATATTTGATTGATAATTTAGGTTTACAGTTAATCAGAGACGAGCAATTTTTTCGAGAATGGCAAGATAATTTGCCTGAGATTAGTGACTTAGAAAAAGAACTACTTAATCAAGTTCAGGAGGGATACTTTAACTTATTACAAAATCCACCTTTTTTAGAAGATATTGTCAGAATGGCAATAGTCGATCCGATTCTGTTTATCGGCAAATTTTTTCTTTATCCCTATCACATTCGTTCTGAACAATCTGTTAATTTAGAATTAGCAGATAAAGAAGTAATTATTAGAGGTCGAATTGATACTCTTGTTATGAAAGAAAAGCTATGGGTAATGATTATTGAGTCAAAAAGAGCCGAGTTTTCTATAGAAGCTGGTCTGGCTCAATTGTTAACTTATCTATTAGCTAGTCCCCATGCTGAACATCCTAATTATGGCTTAATTGTTACGGGTGGTAGTTTCATTTTCGTTAAGTTAGTCAAAACAGAAATTCCTCAATATTCTACGTCAAAAATGTTTGCTATTCGTAATCCTGGCAATGAACTTTTCGATGTTCTTCGCATCCTTAAAAGTTTAAGTCAAATAGCTAATCAACAATCTATTAGCTAAAGTTATACTCACATTAAATTGTTTTTCTAACCAAGTACAAGCTTTAACTTCTAACCGCAAACTTCTTAGTTCTTTCTTGAATTGAAATTTGTTGATTATTCAAATTATTTCCCAACTCTCAAATTTACAACTTCAAAAAAACTTCTGACTTCTGACTTCATTCACTCCCGCCTGAACACACAAGACGAAAACCAAAATTGAGGTAGTGGATGTCGCGCCTATCGTCGTCGTAGCGAAACGCGGAACGGCAGAGATTAGGAAAGTCGGTCCAGGAACCGCCACGCAGCGGTGAACGATTATCATTACCATTTAGCCAAGGTGTGCCATCACTAGGAGCATTTTCATAATTATCATGCCATTCATCTGCACACCATTCCCAAACGTTTCCGTGCATATCACTGAGTCCAAAAGAGTTGACAACATCAAAATAGCCTACAGGTGTAGTTTGCTCACGATATTCTCCTTTTGGTCCTTCTCCATAAGAGCCAGACCATTCTCCGTCGTCCATCCCTCGATAATTGGCTAAATCTGTTGTAATAGTTTCTCCAAAATGAAAGGGAGTTGTGGTTCCAGCACGACAAGCATATTCCCATTCAGCCTCACTTGGTAGTCTATAATTCTTTCCCGTTAGTTTTGAGAGTCGTTGACAAAATTCTACGGCTTCGTACCAATTCACATTCTCCACTGGTCTTTGCCATCTATCTATATCCTGGTATGATTCTTTAAAATTAGATGGATCTTGGTCTAAATCCTCTTTTTCTTTCAAGTCTGTTTGGGAAGCGATCGCTCTCCATTGCTCTTGAGTAACTGGGTAACGCCCCATTAGAAACGCCGAGATAGTTACATTATGCTGGGGTCTTTCTCTGCTCGTACTCCCCTCTTCAGATTCTGGTGCCCCCATCGTAAAGGTTCCACCAGGGATTAATACCATTTCTAGAGGAACCTTTCTATCTTTATCAAGATATTCCTTGTATCCTCGGAACTTTTTGCTTTGACGTTTAATTGGAAGAGTTTTCATTAATTGTTAATTATTAGTTCTTTCTTGAATTGAAATTTGTTGATTACTCAAATTATTTCCCCTATCCCAAAAACTTCAAACTTCATAAAAACTTCTGACTTCTGACTTCATTCACTCCCGCCACCACACACAATACGAAAACCAACAGTGATGATGTGGTTGCCGCGCCTAAGGTTGAAGTAGCGACACGCGGAACGGCAGTCATGAGGATAGCTGACCCAGGAGCCGCCACGCAGCACGGTATACTTTTCTTTTTCATCATTATCATTACTCCTAGGCTCTGGTTCATTTTGATTAAAAATATTTGATACTGTATTTCTCATCCTTTTGAAAAAGTTTTCAGACCTTGGTTCCTGGAGAGGTCTATTATTCATATTTTCCCTTTTATTACTATCAAGCCAAGCTATCCCATCAGTAGGAGCATTTTTATAATTATTATGCCAGTCATCCGCACACCATTCCCATACATTTCCGTGCATATCATATAATCTAAAGGCATTGGGAGGGAATTGACCTACAAGGATAGTTTCTTTTCTATATTGTCTTTTTGGTTCATCAGCATAAATTCTTGACGCATCGTAATTAGCTAAGTCTCCTGTGATAGTTTCTCCAAAGTGAAAGGGTGTAGTCGTTCCAGCACGACACGCATATTCCCATTCGGCCTCGCTTGGTAGTCTATAATTCTTTCGAGTTAGTTTCGAGAGTCTTTCACAAAATTCTACTGCCTCATACCAATTTACATTCTCCACTGGTCTCTTCCATCTATCTATACCTTGATATAGTTCTTTAAAATCAGATGGGTCTGGGTTTAAATCTAGGTCTACTTTTAAGTCTGTTCGAGAGGCGATCGCTCTCCACTGTCCTTGAGTAATGGGATATTTGCCCATAAAGAAGGGAGGAACAGTTACATCATGTTGGGGACGTTCTCTGTCTCTACTATCTTTTTCGCTTTCAGGAGACCCCATTGTAAAAGTACCACCAGGAATAGCTACCATTTCTAGGTTAATGCCATCTGCAAGAATTTCAGTGAAATATTGGGCAAGCTTAGTATTTTGCCTAATAGTTTCTCCCTGTCGATTAACTGTTGGTGTTGTGTGCTGAAAAACCTGCAAATCTGAAGGAAAGGGAACCCATTCTGCCAGGTTGCTAGGAGAAATAAATGTTTGTGGGGTTTGCGTCTGTTGATTATTTTGTTGGTTAAGTTCAGGAACGCGATCAATCAAAAACTTCTCAAGTTGATTTATACTTAAGTTTCCTTGGGTTGACAATAAGGCTTCATATAAAGCATAACTAAAGCTTCCCTGCTGAAGTTGCTCAATTTCATAAGCTGCGGTATTAGGTTCGCAAGCATAGAAAACTATAAGTCCCTGATAATTTTTAATTGGTAAAAGATAACTAGAGGTGGAAGAAGCATCTCCTGATAATCTATCCATATCCAGATACAAGATTACCTTTCCCGCACCTGAAGAAAAAAGTTGTTCTACAAGAGAATTAACAGAAATGGCTGTTTCTGTGATTTCCTCAGTTTTACTATCTACTAACATCAGATAGTCTACACCTTGCCTTAACCGACTGTGGCCACTAAAGAAAAACCACAAATTATCCTCTGTTGATAGAAATGGCTGCTCAAATTTCTCTGCCAAAAATTCCTTGACTTTTACCGAAGTTACATCTGAAAATAAGTCAACTTTACTGAAGTTTTGGAACTCACATCGAGCCTTTATTTCGTCTACATCTGTAACCGCGTATCGGAGGGTTGGTAGATGGTTATATTGGTTAATGCCAATGAGGATACCGTAATTCTTTCCTGGTTGAGAGGATGTATTTTCAAGAGCTTGAGCAAATATTTCTTCGAGATAGTTAACGAACTTTTGATAATCATTATTAAGCAACAATTCTTTCTTATAATAAAAACCATTTGCACCACTTTTAACAAATTCATCAACTAAATTCAGAGGTAAAAACCTTTTAATATTAGAGGAGAAACCAACAATAGGTAAGCTCGGATAAATATCAGAATTAGCCTTCAAAATCCTGATAATTTCAAACCCATTAACTGGTCTGTCTTGATAGCTACTATTAGGTAACCAATAATTAATTAAAATCAAGTCAATTTCACCTGATTCTGCTAATTGAATAACTTCATTGACACTATCTGTTCCTCTGACGGTAATGCCATATTGGGATGATAATTTTTTTGATACTTCTTGGATTACTTCTTGTTCGTCTTCAACTAATAAAATAGTTTTTAATTTAACAATATTACCAACTTTAGCTGTAAATTCAAACGACTCTAAATTGTCTAAGTTAAGAAAATCTAGTATTGAGATGTTAATACTTTCTGGTACACTTAATTCAAGTCCTGCTACCTGATATGAGTCTGCGATTTGTTCTAGTTTAACTTTTTCAGGTTCTCTAAGTAACTCACTACAAAGTTGAGCATAATCTAAAAAATCCTGAAACTGGCCTGATGAAGCTATTTGTTGTTTAAAGTCTTCAGTAATTTTGAGTAAACGAGCCAATTCTGCTCGATCTACACATTCACATATAGCTGTACCTATTTCTCGGACAGTTTGCTCTGTGTCTAAATATAACATTGCTCCCCATTTCTGAGTTTCTAACTCTTTCATTCCCAGAAAAGGATTAGTTTTAGCTAAATGCTGAACATAACTCAGTAATAAACGGGCAATCTCTTTAATTCTTTTCTGACCAAATCTTTTGTCTTGTGCTAGTTTTTGTAGTAAATAAGCTCTCACTCCTTCATCCATTACATAGAGTTCATAACCAACTGGACGACATAGATTAGATAACAATAAATCAGCTTCAGCAATCCAAGGAACTTTTTCACTTTTGAGAAACTCAATTCTAAGATAGTTAACTAATTCTGGAGTTAATACTAGAGGTAAAGCTACATGACAAGCTAACAATTCATAGGAAGACTCAAAGCGACTGACAAATCGCTCTACTTTATTCTGGGCTATAATTTCATCTGTTATTTCAGTCATTTCTATATCTGGATATTTGTTACTCGTAGGAGATGTTAACTTCGGCCCTCCCTCATCACCTTGAGCTTTGACATAAATCCCCTCACCTGCTAAAGCTTCCACAAGACCAATATCTTCTAGTTGACGATATACCTTAGCTATAGTATTGCGATGTAAACCAGTTTGGTTGGCAAGCTGTCTCGTACTGGGTAATCGATGACCAGGAGGAAATTGACGAGAGGCTATGGCAGCTCGAATTTGATTAAATAATTGGTTTGAGGCAGGAATATCGCTATCTGCTTTAATTTGAAATCGCTCTACTTTATTCTGAGCTATAATTTCATCTGTTATTTCAGTCATTTCTATATCTGGATATCTGTTACTCATAGGAGATGTTAACTTCGACCCCTCATCACCTTGAGCTTTGACATAAATCCCCTTACCTGCTAGAGCTTCCACAAGACCAATATCTTCTAGTTGACGATATACCTTAGCTATAGTATTGCGATGCAAACCAGTTTGCATCGCAAGTTGTCTCGTACTGGGTAATCGATAGCCAGGAGGAAACTGACGGGAGGCTATGGCAGCTCGAATTTGATTAAATAATTGGTTTGAGGCAGGAATATCGCTATCTGCTTTAATTTGAAATTGAACCATTATTAAACCTCCAGGATTTATCTCAACACCAGCAAAAAAACTGTTGCCCAGAAAGATATTTATATATTAATTATTTAGGTTATTTCCAGGATTAATACTCACAAAATATTAATATATAACACTTATAAATTGTGACCACTCTGGAATTTTAAAATAGTTTCTTACATCAGTTATAACTAACACTTTTATAGACAAAAAAAATCGCCACTCAAAGTTATAACGTTTCCAAAATTACTGAGGTACAGTTGTTTTTCTTCTTTTTTATTGGAACCAGAATTACTACTTTATCTTCTATATTATCTTAACGTAAAATACTTATCAAGTATACATTATATCTTTTTTTACTATTTTTTTCTAAAGTCTCGATATTATCTTTGCAACGTCATAATAGCTTGTCTTAAACCCTCTTCATTCATAGAAAACATTGGTACTAAATGAGAAATAATACTAGCTGTAGTATTATTCCAACGTAGTTGAGGAACAGGATTGAGCCATGCTATTAGATTAGTCTGTTGTTGAATTTCCCAAATTACTTCAGTTGTTGCTGAAACTCTTTCTCGGTGACGATATCCCCTAGCAGCACCCCCATCACTAACGATTAAAACTCTAGTTTCACTATCACATTGATTTAAAACAGTTTCTAAGGCAATTTTATCGGTTAAGAAACGATCTTGATAAATGTATTCTGCTGGCAAATTATGAAAATAAGCAACATCTACTCTTTCTATAGAGCTTTCATATTGAGCTGTTTCTACTAAGTCTCGACTGAAATGATGAAAGGGAGTCATCGAACCTTCCTGATCTACTAAAATTAGTAAATGAGCATGATTTTTTTCTCGCCGACGGTAAACAGGTTGTAAGAAAAATCCTTGTTTTGTAGCTTTTTCTACGGTCATTTTGATATCCAAAACATCCTTAACTCCGTCAGCAATGGGGCGACGTAAATATCGCCAACTATAAACCATAGAACGGCGAGAAATGGGATAATAAGTATAAAATTCGGCATCATCTTGATATTCTTGTATTAGTTGAGGGTTAGTAACGGGTAATGGCGATAACTTCTCAGTCGCTGGTTTAGTTATTTCTATTGAAGAGGGTTCAATTGGTGTAGTAGGAAAAGTAGGAGTTGATGAATCTGAGTCAAATTGGTCATAATTCCCAGTTTTTTGAATTTTTGGAGGTTGATTTGGTGTTGTTTCTTCAGTTTTTTCCGGTTCAATGACAATAGTATCAAATATTACAGCTAAATGCTGTTGTTGCTCCCAAGAGTTACACCATAGCAAGCGTAAGAGTTTTTTAAAGTCTTCTTTACTTTTAGTTCCCCAACCTCCTTTTATTGCATCTTTTACTGAAAAATATTCCCTAATACTCAAATTAAAACCGCCTTCACGCAAACGGTAAAAAAGAGTAGTTAAATAAGAATTAGGTTCAAACATGAGTGATTGGAAAATTTTATTATAAAATCAAGAAAGTTAGTTCAAACTTGAGAAAATTTATGAATCACTAAGTTGAGGAAAAGTTGTATTTTTTTGCCAATCTTGACGAATTTTAAATATTAACTCTCGATAAGGAATTAATTTTTCTTCTTCTAACTCATTAATAGGATAAGGAGGCTTAGGATTTTGCTTTGTTTGACAACTGCAAAGTGCATCTAACCAATCTAAAAATTCGCTTGTCCCTGGAATTTTAAACAATCCTTTGTTGGCTCGAATTTTAATAAATAGTTTAGCTGCTTGTTGTACTAATTCATTATGTGGAGTATTGATTTTTTCTGGAACTTCTGACTCTTGTTTATATCGATAGTGAATATCAACAATTTTTTGAAGTTGCTCAGGTTGCTCCGGAAATTTCAGATAATAATAAATACAACGACGTAGAAATGGAGCTGGTAAATTTCCTTTCTCTTTATTACTGGTAATAATTACAATAGGTTGACAATTAGTTTCAGCAGTAATTGTTTCTCCAGTTTCTCTAATTTTAAACTCCCAAGGTTCATCTAAAACTGTTAGTAAATCATTAGGAAAATCTATATCAGCTTTATCTATTTCATCAATTAAAACTACTGCCGGACAATCTTTTGAACGAAAAGCATTACCAATTGCTCCAAAACTTCGATAATCTTCAGGATTACTGGGATTTCTGGTATTATTATTTTCTGTTTCTAATTTTTGAGTTTGAACATCGTGAAGTCTAAGAATAGCATCATATTCATATAAACCTTCTTGTGCTTTCGTAGTTGAGCGAATATCCCAACGATAGAATGGTAATCCTAATTCATAAGCAACTGCAACTGGTAATCGAGTTTTACCACAACCTGCTTCTCCTTCTAATAATAGGGGGCGACGCAGAAAAATAGCTAAATTTACTGCATCAATTAACTCATCAGGTGCAATATAAGGTTCAACTTTTGTAGGTGAATCAGGATGAGGTTTAGAAGGACGTTTTTTAGGGTTGTTTTCAAAATGGTAAGTCATGCTTGAATCCATAATTGTTTAACAGGTACGGGTTGGATATATTAAAGTTTGCCATTTTTCTTGTTCTAAAGCTCTACAGATACTTGTAGGCGATCCTTTATTGGTTGCATTATAAATTTTTTTAGCGATGCTGTTTACTTCCGGTGTTTTTAAACTAGAATTAGCACATCTCAAATATCTCGCAATATCTGTCTGTGTCCATTTTTCTAAAGGTATTTTGACTAATTTATCCCTAGAAAAGACCCTCAGAGAACGATTATAATAGCAGGATAATTCCTCTTTTGAAAATCTGGAATTAAGTAATATATCAGAAATTATTACAGCTACAACTTTAATTCCTTTATAATCCTTAGCTACTTCATTTACTTTTTCTCTCAAAGGCTTCCAAAAAAAATTAATAAACTTGGGAATGAATGAGTCGATGTCACTTGGGTCAAGAATATCACAGTTGATTTCTATAAACAAAAACGAATTATTTTGTAAAGAATCACTTATTTTATTAATAACTAATTAGTAATTTCTTCTTTTGTGACGTTTAAAAATTCACCTATTCCTTTGATTAATCCTTCAAAATTACCAGAAGTATATGTTGAATGACAGAGACGAAAATGTTGCCTGTAACTATTAGAAGCTAAATCATTCCTCAGTCTTCTTAAAAATAAATTTCCCTCCTTATCATTATTTTCTTCAATGAGGAATAAAGCAACATCTCCTTCTCCATTTAACTTAGCCATAATTTTTTTAAAAGCATTTAAAGCTTTATCAAAATCGATATAAGGCAAACACTCATCAAATTTTAACTGTTGCTGATTGTTAGGATTGTCTAAATGATCGTTTGGACTCAAGCTTTTGTCATCTAACTGAATTTGATTGATTTTTTTTTCGATGTTATCTATCTCATCATATAGAACCTCAACTTCCTTCGAGTAATTTTTCATTTTGACTCTTAGCTGCTCTCTTTTATCACTATCCCCCTCTCCTTTAAGTTGTTGATGACAATTATTGCGGAGATTTTCCAAAACTGCTATTTGTTCTTCTAATTCTTTTTTTTCCTTTTTCCAACTTTCCAATTTTTGACTATCTGACATCTTAGTAATTAAATTATTAATACATACATATAATTAAAGATTTAACTAAATTTGATTGATTTTTTTTTCGATGTTATCTATCTCATCATATAGAACCTCAATTTCCTTCAAGTAATTTTTCATTTTGACTCTTAGCTGCTCTCTTTTATCACTATCCCCCTCTCCTTTAAGTTGTTGATGACAATTATTGCGGAGATTTTCCAAAACTGCTATTTGCTCTTCCAATTCTTCTTTTTGTCTTCGTAACGAATTTAGTCTAGAATTGCTAGAATTATTGGCTATGAGATCATTATTGGCAACTGGAGAAACTGAATTTACTTCTGAAGTAAATAAATAGCCATCTAAAGCATTAATATATACCACAGGAATCGCAAAATCTCTTCGCTTATACCCATTTTCAATACCTAGTTTAAACCGAGCTTTCTGCAATGCCATCTCAACAGAATTACCTTCAATTATTTTTGAATAAAACTCTTTAACAAAAGTAATTGCTGTTTGATTAGAAACCTTATATTGCATTGCTACAACTATTGAAATTCCTTGCTGCATTAAGCGAGAAGCAACACCACTAAAAGCATTAGTTTCAGATTGCTTTCCTGTTTCACAAGCTTGTAAAATGACAATTTTAGGTGTGTGACCACTAAACAATTGACCAAACATCCTAGCATCTTTCCAATCAGCTTGACCAAACTCATTAACAAAAGCAACCTGCCCTACATCTTCTCCTTCTTTCTCAACTAATTGACCATGACCAATAAAATGAAAAATATCCGGTTTATCTGCTTCTAATTTTTCTACAATACTATAAAAATTCAGAGAATCCATAACAGGCATAAATTTTACTTGCTCTTGTTGACTATCTACAAGTTTTAAGTATTGCTGTACTTCCTGATACTCTACATTACTTAATTGAGAATCACCTGTTGGTTTAGAGACAACTAAAGCAATTTTTAACTGTTCACCTTGATTAATTTTAATAGATAGTTTTGCTGATTCTTCTAATTGATATCGACAGCGGTAAAAGCTTAATTTACGGTCAGTTGCGAAATAAATTTCACCCTGATTATATTTCTGAGGTAAACACATTAACTCCCAAGGATAGGCTACCACTTCTGGCATTGCTTCCTCATTTATTTCCAAAATAACTGCTAATATTTGTTGTTGTTTTTTAACAATTTCTTGATAGTATGCTAAAAAATCTTCTCTTAATTGACCGTCAAACAAAGCCTCAAATAAAGCTTCTCCCACTTTAGTGATTTTTCCAGCTTCTAAGTTAGCAGGAGCTTTAATAATTTCTCTAATCTTATCATTGATTTTAGTGAGATTTAACTTTCCCGTTGTCTGTTCTGGGTCGGTTGATTGAGGAGTTAATTTTCTCACTCTAACCATATTATCATTGGGGACAATAATCTGATAAAAATATTCATTCATTGTCATTAGACTTAAATCTGAAATTGACAGAAATTAATAATAATAAAATATAAAGAACTAAAACATCTACGGTTTAGGCAAGATAATTTGCTTTTCACCAATCCATTCTTCTTTTATCCCAACTGCATAACTCTTAGCTGCTTTCTCTTGACTCCCAAACACATTTTTTAAACGACTTGATAAAGCTGTCATTACATGATTTAATTCGCCATTAAGCCAATCAATCTTTGGTTCAATCCATGCATTACCAATTAAATCAATATACTCCCATGTCTTAGGAACTTTAAAAATAATGTCAAATTCAACTGTAGATTTATCCTGAATTTATGGTTCTTCAATTCGCCAGTAACACTGAGAGTTATCTTCTCCTTGAGCCAAAAGATTAAACTTACCAAATTTATAATTTAAGCTATCTAAAATAATAAATGCTTTAAGTTCATCTTTAGTCTCTATATTAGCTTTTAAGTTGTCATAATCAGGAAGATTAGCTATTTTTGTTAACTCAGAAACATCAACTCCAACTCCCACTTCTAAATTGGCATCTAGTCCTAAATTCAAGTTGACTCCTGTCTTTAATACCGTTTGCCATTTACTATCTGGGATAATACGATGCACTATTGGCTCGTCTTTTCCTTGAGGACCAAAATCAAGCTGACATTCTAATTTTGAAATCAAAACACTTGGTTGAGGTCTTATATCAATGCTCACAACCATAGAATAGAAATCAAACTGCTTCATTAACTGCTTAATTTCGTAATTTAATTCCACTCCTTTTGCTTCAAAACCTTTTTCAGTAAGAGGAATTAATTTACTACGAGGATTGCCAAATGTAACAGTAGTTTCCTTCAATCTTTGAATTGCAGTTGCTCCTCTTTTTAACTCTTGAGCTTCTCCTCCCGCTAATTCACTTTCCTTACTTTTTACTTCTTCAAATAAATCATTAAGCAAATCTTCTGCTTTCTCAAAGTTAGGCAAATTAAATTTATGATTTGTCATTGATTTTTTTTGAAATAATATTTACCTTAGTTTGAGCGATCGCGATTTTTGATTAAGGCGATCGCTTCCTTGACAAAATTCAACCTATGCCACAGGCAACCTCACATCACTAGGAGTAGCTATTGGTTCAGCAAACAGATTCCGGTTGAAACATTACCATTTGCCGTTAACCTCAAATCTCTCAAAACAAAATAAGCTTCCAATTTAGCCCAAGTTTGAGGATTCAAAGCAACTCGTCATCCCAGGTAAAACTACTTTCTTGCCATTAAACTCCATCGCTACAATACTCTTGAGTTAAGTTAGTAGTTGATTTTGTAGCTAAATTCCGGATATCAGTTTCACTGATATCTAAACACATTGCCACTCTTAACAAGTCAATTTCAGAGCAACTCCCACCTCGACGAATGTTGTCAAGATTTTTTGTAGGTATTTGAGTTTGCTCTCTGAGCAAATTGTAGTGTGTGTCTACCAAATCAGCTAAATCTTTGTAATCGTGAACTGGCAAAATACCTAAATCCATCAATTTCTCTCTGCAAGCTTGTTCAATCCAATCGCTCATGGCTACATCCTCATTAGCTGCAACCCGTTTTATCATCTGTTTTGCCCATTGAGACAACACAATGGAGGTCTTAACTTTTCTGTCATCATTGGCCATCCTGCTTAATATTTCTTTTTATCTACATTCTCTAATTCATCACAGTCTTCAAGTTTAACTATGAGGTAATCGCTTGAAATATTTTCTAACATCTATTTTGTCTCTGTCTGCTCTGTCTGGAAAAATTTTTCCAATGCTTCTACATCTAATTTGTCCCAGTCTAGTATTTTTCCCGTTGCTTCCCAGTAAGCAATATCTTTCTTTATCAGAATAGCCATGCGTTTCGACATGGAGGTATCTGCTTCAGCTACAAGCTGCTTGAATTTTTTTCTAAATTTGACGTCCTCTTCTGATAAAAAAATCCTGATAGAGGTTGAGTTAGGCCCTATAGGCATTTTGAACTACTTATATATATTGCTTATATTGCCATACTTGCATACCTACAATATTTATGTCACTTGAATTACTAGCACTACTAACATTTTTGAGCTACTTGAACTACTTGAGCTACTTTGTGATATAATGAACCTATAAGCAAAAGAGGGAACGTAGGAGAAAGCCAGAGCGCTCAAGCACCGTATCTAGTACCTCAACAAACTTACAACAAATCAAAAACAACCGAGACCTACCAAGGCCACAGCTTAACAACTGTATCTTGTCAATTACAAAAAAATCGAGATTCGTGCATTTTGATAATGCCACTCTTAAAGCATCTCAATAGTAACTAAAAGTTACCATATATAGAAAGTCCTGGTAAAACAACCTCTAGACAATGCCTTCAACAAAATGCCATTTAGAAATTAATTCATATATCAAAACTGGCATGAGTCCTGAAGATTATTGTCGAATATGGGTCCCTGTACTTTACAAAACCTTACCTGAACAACGAGGCTACAAAGCTCGTTGTATCGAAGAGCTAGCAAAAGTCACAGGTTTTACCGAACAATCTATAAAAAACTGGGGAGCTGATTTTAAAGGGCATCCAGATTATGTGAAGGTCATACTTAAACAGGCCAACATCATCAATGAATTTCGTCAGTTATTCAAAAAACACTTTGGTGATGATACTTGACTTAATAGTAACATTTAGTTACTATCTAAGCTAGATAAAGTAGAGTTTCTTAGAGGGGCAACTTTAAGATAGCGATACAGCTACCGCACTTGCTCCGCCAACGCCAGAGAATCAAAAAATCAACCCTATGAATGAAACAGAGTCAAAACACAAAACCTGGACAGATACTTCCTACAGCCTGTCGTCTAACGACTTGTTATACATATCAAATGCAACTCATAGCGAGGCTGTGGCCTTAAAATGTCCGGGGTACAGCCGAGATGGAAAGGGTTTTGCGATTGAGTTTCAAATGCAACATTTAGATATTCTGAAAAATTTGGTTGCAGAATTAGAGAACCTCAAAGCTGCAAAATAACTTGTAAAAGTAGTTTTTGAAAGCTAATTTTATCAAGTCGAGTTTTGTAGTGTTGGCGGAGCCTAGCGGCAGCTACATCGGCCAATTCCAAGCAAAATGCACTCTCGTTGCATCAGACGATAATTGTATTTATCACCTACTATTTTTCTCAGTGTGAAATTGTATTGTTATGCAGAGGTAACGACAATTCAAGGCCATTATATATTGGTAGTGATTAGATACTTAGATGAAAGTTACCGCATACCTTAACAAATGGATGCTCACACTGTACGGCTTGAAGCCAGAAGACTGGGGATACAGACAAAAAGCTATCGCAGAAATCAGCCGTGCTACTGGACTTTCCCCTAACTCTATTAAAGGGTGGGGCAAAAATTTTGATACTGATAGCACCTATGTTTTGAAGCTATTAGATTATGCTGATATGGCAAATGAACTAGCTTTATTCGTAAACAAATATAACAATCTCTTGCCAAAAATAGATGTTATAGATACTATTGATGCTGTAGACAATAACCCAGAACACGAAGAGTGAACAAGAGCGTGTAGCTCTGCCTTAAAAAAAATAAAGCTACTAGGAAGGTAACAACTTCCCAATAGCATACAAATTTTTTAAATTTTCAGACTATGAATATAACACATTTCGAGGAGACAAATCCAGTATCCCTCCTGATGCAATACCAATGGTTAACCCAAGCCAAGCTAGCAAAAGCTTTAGGAGTGGGGAGAAGCGCTCTCTCTGACTGGATGTGCGGGCGACGAAACCCATGTCGGACTATCCGCAGACTGGCCTGGGAATTGCAACAGCAAATCAACGTATGGCCTAACCGATATTTCTTTTTTTCTTTCTCCACAGAAAAAATTAATCCCATTCAACTCCTAAAAAAATACCCAGGCTTCTCTAGAGAAGCATTAGCTGAAGCTCTAGGAGTTTCGTTGGTGAGTGTGAATAATTGGGCTTGTGGCAAAAGGAACCCGTCACCTTCAGCCCAACGTTTAGCTTGGGAGTTAGACAAAAAATGGTCGGCTATAGTCCACGTTTCTTGTGCGTAGCGAAGCGGAACGGATGTTCTATCACCTAATCGAGGACTAAGAACCAGAAAAACAAATTGCTTAACTTAAATACTTTTTGAAAAAGTAATACTAATGAGAGAGGATTATTGGTTATTTTCGGTTAATTTGTATAGACAAATACTTAGTTGAAGTTAGTTATTTTCAGTCAATTTGTATAGATAACAATTTGATGCTCATATTGATCGGCAAGACAAAATTTTCAGCAAATTTCCCCAGAGGGAGGATGTAAAAACCTGAAATTCCGGCAATTCTGGTAAATGCGAAATAGAGCAAAAAAAGTTGATTTTTTGATTGAGGTTGACACTCAAAAAATAATTGATTAACATTGTTTACTATGCTTAATATCAAATAATTCTTGTTTAAAGAAGCGGTCAGCAATCAACAATCGTTTTTGCTCATTGTTTCAAGCTTTGTACAGGGATTTGAACCAGAACTGCAAAAAGCTGATAGCTAGTTAACTTTCAAATTTAATACGTAGCCTCAATGCCATTAATTCTCTTTTGTTAACTACCTATCATAGATATAGAGCTAAATGCAGGAGTAAACGAGAGTAGAACAAAGTATTTTCTTGACAGTTTTAAAAAATAATCTAGTTGGGTTGACACTGAAGTTAAAAGCAGGTTCAAGAGTGCTTTAACTCAATTTCAACTTGATATTGTGGGAGTGTTTTTTTCTCTAGAAAAAAAACATTGCTGAAGACTCCCATTTTTAATTTTTGACTTAGTGGGTAGTTGGTTTACAGCAAGTGCATTTGTGAAAAGAAATGCAAATCTTTATCCTTATTGAGGAGAACATTGAACAATGATTAACTTTCAAAAGCAGAAGAGTAAGGAATAAACAATCAATAACTTTTGAGGCCAGAATATCAATTCATATAAATACTCCACCATTTTAAGCATTAGTATCAGCTCTCATACTTTTACGTTTATATGTGGTAGTTTTTCAGCCTGACATCAAAAAAAATATAACAGCCTACAGAACTTCTTAAGCTGATAAGTTTTGAACTTGAAAAGACTTCAGTGCCTCCAAAATTACCTCACTCTTACTGCACCCACGCCTAGCTACCTCTGATTCTACCCATTCATAGAGTGATATGGGAAGCCTAACAGCTATTGCTGGCCCTCTAGGTTCCTTGTAAGGGCTAACAAACTTACCTCCCTCCCTCTCTGCTTTGCACATTACAGTTTCGTAAGGGACTGATTTCTTGCTTTTATTAATCTTTGCCATCTCTACTTATCTAACCCTTATAAATATTCATACTAACTTAGCAACCATGTTAACATTTCATAAAAAAATCTTATACTTTTAGCCAAAAGATAAGAATAATTAAAATAGTTCATTGCTTGCAATACCATGTTAACATGAGTATTATTGTGTTTGTAGAGGTTAATTTTACTCCTACGAACTCAAATGATTGGACACCACCGAGGCCCTGAGAAAGCTTGTGATGTCCTTCAGATATCGTCAACACAAGAAAAAACGAAGGATTTTTTCTCATGCTAACAACAATAATAGACCGACTTGGCCATGATGTCAAGTCGGCACGAGAGACATTTTACGAAAATGTTCTCGGCATCGTCCACATCAAATGCTCAGAAATCCCCGGCTGGCATCAAGAAGTCCAACTCTACTGCCAAGTAGCCCACTACCTAGAGCAAGTATTCAACCAAGCGATCGCTCAAATAGAAAGACTAGAGCGAAGCAAAGGATTAAAAGTCAGGCCAGTCAACACCAACTACGACTTCAAAGCCATAGTCAGTAATCCCAAAAAAAATACAGACTATGTGGTAACTCTAGAATATGGAGAATGGACCTGCACCTGTCCCGACCACAAATATCACAATTATTACGACAATAGCCGGATGCTCTGCAAGCATATCTTAGCAGCAAAGACTGTCTATGAGCGCTCGTTACCTGCTGAAGACAGAACAGTTGCCAACAACCGGAAATTATTTGAGATAGTTAATACGGCGATCGCTAGCACTAGCCTAAAAATAAGTGAAGTTAACCTTAATGATTTCCGAATAGAGCTATCGCAAAACGGAGAAAAAGTAGCAGAAATCTGGCGACACGGTAACATCGGAAAATTTGCCCTGCGTCGCCCGTTTCAACCTGTAGATTACTTTGCAGACATAGAGAACGCCTTAAAAGTAGTGCTGCACGTTCACAACTTTCAAGTCGCTAAATCTTTCCACCTAGTTCAATAACACCTGCTGGAGTTCAGTAACTCAGAAAAAACTGAACTCCTTCAGGGAAATTGATTATTGCTTCAAGCATTTTGATTTTTTTTCAACAACACTTCAAGGAAGAAAAGACATGATGAACACATCTGCTATCAAACAACAAGAAAAAGACCTCATCAGCATTCTCACAAGCCAGTTAGAGAAAGAGAAAAAAGACAGCATCAGCATTCTCACAACTCTGTTAGAACAAAAGAAATCTCAACTAAAAGAACTACAGTCAATACCAACCAAAATCTCCAGAGCATTAGATACCCTACTACCAATACTTGCTGAGTATCCAGAGTACAAAAAGGCGATAGCCTCTCAACTAGGACTAGCATTACCCCCACCATCAAAATCAAGAGTAATTGAAATTACTGACGGACAAAAAAAACACAACCACCAAACCATAGAAAAACCACAACCCGAAAACAACCCAACTCCCACAATAACAATCAAAGAAATCATCACTGAACTAACCTCAACCTTCCCAAAAGGTTGGAAATACAACGAAACAGACTCCACTTGGGAAATGGCACTAACAGAGACAGAAGTCACCAGAATCACACAATTAACTAACAACTTTACAGGAACAATTGAATTAAAAGAAAAATTATATCAATGGAGTTTACAGGAAACAGATGGAGACCTTGGAATAATAATTCTAACCTTACAAGAAGAAAACAACAACGACACTACTTCCGACAACAACGCCGAAACCGACTCTACACATATAGAAAAATCTGGAGACGTACCGACACCCCCTACCTCAGACATGGTTGAAATTTCCGATACTGCTCCCTCTACCTTAAACATAAGTAAGATTTCCAGTGCAGGTAATAACAACAACCCTACTATAACCTGGTACGACTCATCCAGTGGCGAAGTAATTCTAGATAACGAACACAGATATTTTAAAGTGTTCTATGATGTCAAAGAAGATGATTATGAAATCAGACTCAAAAAATCAGAAACCGCCAAAAAATGGAGTAAAAACACTAATTCCACCACTCAAAAATTCATAGATGCAGTGTGGAAAAATACTAAAAATAATCCATCAAACAAAGAAAATGGTGGTCTCAAGCAAGAACTCCATAATGCTGCAACTGAAATAGGAGGTAAATTCTGTCAATACCCCAGTGACAATATTACCAGTTTTGGTTTCTTCTATATCAAAGACCAAAAAATAGCAGAAGTAGGTTATCAAAACAATAGTTGGTGGTTTATCGCCCCTGGCAAAAATCAAGTCTACTGTTCCGGTGATGCTGCCACCTTTACCCAAGTATTGAAAGGTTTAGCAACAGAAGAATCACCATATTCTAACGAAGAAGAAATAGACAAAATAGCAACTACCTTTGACACTAGGATAGAAAATGCTAGTGAGTCTAACCCTACTCAAACCACCTCCAAATCATCCGACTGTTGGTACACACCACCACAAATAGTTGAATTAATAGAAGAAGTCCTCGGAACAATTGACTTAGATCCCTGTGCCGACGACAAAAAACACATACCAGCAAAATACCACAAAACCATAACAGAAGACGGACTCAGTTGTGTATGGCACGGGAAAGTATTCCTCAACCCACCCTATAGCTGTCCTGGTAAATGGATAGAGAAACTAATTTCAGAAATTGATAGTAGTAACGTCACAGAAGCGATCGCCTTACTAACAGCATCAACAGACACCAAATGGTTTGAGCCACTGTGGAGTCAACCCATCTGTTTCTGGAAAGGGCGCATTAAATTCCTAGACAGCAACTACAAACCAAAATCACCAGCAAGACAGTCACATTGTCTAGTTTATTGGGGAGAAAACGTAGATAAATTTAGCCAAGTCTTCAATAAATATGGAGAAGTAACGCACAAAAAAAAGACTCAAGAAACATTAACATTCTTCAAGAAAATTGAACAATACTTACCCCCAACATGGATACTTGAAGAACATTTATTTAACCAAGTAATTATTAAAGAAAAAAACCACCAAAACAATCATGTCGAATTATGTAATTCTACAATTGGAGACATTTATATTAGACATAACCAAGAATTACTCTATACCATACACTACCAAGACATTGAGACAGCCATAGATTTAATTTACTGTTGGTTTGAACAACGAAAAAGTGTAACAAAACCATCCATAAATCCTCCTAATCCTAACAAAAATAGCAGTAATAAAATTGAATCAGGCGTAGAATCTGAACCAGTAGAAGTAGAAAAAACATTAACACTCACAGAAAAAATTACCCCCTTACTATTAGAAAATTGGGTAATAGAAACCGTAGGTGATAGTCAAGTATTAATCTACTCTTCAGACAATAACAACAGTGATTGGGTTAAAATCACTGAACTGCATAATTACAGTAACACTCCCTTCATAATCAGTCACGGAACCGAATTTTCCAATAATGCCAAAGACATAAAATCTGCCCTAGAAAGAGCAAAATGGTGGTTTGAATCAACTAATACAACTGATTATTTTGAAATATTTATCGAAATTATTAATAGTTACAAAACTGACTTAACCATAGTCAGAAATGACTCATCTACAGCATATATTCAAAGAGGTAAAGAACTATTTGGCACAGTTTTTTATAAAGATAACGAAATATTAGAACTACCAGAAAGAGAAAAACAACTACTCAAAGAAGCATACAGTATCAATATAGATGAATTGATACAAGATATCAACAATAAAGAAATAATAGATGAAGGATTAATTAATAACTACCTCTTGGGGATAGGCAGTTTAGATGAAGAATTCGACCATCTAGACACTCTTCATAACGCACTTCATTCTCTCTCTAATAAATTTAAAAATAAATTTCGATTAGTCATCATCCGTCAAGGAAGAATTTTTAAAATATACAACGGCATAGAATGGCTAGAAAACTACTTAGGCTCCGTTACAGTCAATAATCCAGATTCAGAACCCGAAATCATATTAGATGAAAATTTGGTTGATAAATTCTTGAATCAATACTCAATCCTCCTCAATCAATTAACCACTGATATTGTCAAAGGTGAAACCGAAATTGAAACAGACAACTACATTATTACAAACCAAACTATCAAAGAATTACTGACCAAAGAAAACTGGGATAACTGGAATGAAGAAGACTTTAAAACTGCAAATAATCTACTCAATGAATTAGTAGACTTTAGTCCAGCCTGGAATCAATTGCTAGAAACTCTACGCCAACAACGTAAAGAATTAATTGAACAAACAATAGAAAATGATGAAGATAATCCAGATAATAATGGAGGTTCTAAAACACCACCATCTACTCCCAATAACCCCAACAATAATAGTGGAATTGAGGCTGAGTTAAACACAAAACATTTAGACACCTTAGAAACAGCAATAAACTCTTACAAAACTGACTTGCAACTAGATAAAAATTGCTCTCAAATAGCTTTTTACCAAGGTCATTTTCAACTTGGTTTTGTGACAATAAATCAAGGTAAATTATCAGCAGAATCAAAATTAGTTTCTCACCTAATAACATCCTACGGAATAGACATCAAAGGATTAATAAAATCTATACATTATAACTCAAAACATCCAAGCTGTGATGTAGATCCATTCGCATATATTGGCAGCAATAATAACGCTCTCAAACCACGAGGATGTGTTGTTGCACCCATTTGGGAAAAAGGACGTGAACGCCGAGGCATTTTGCAGTCAGTCTCAGGAGAAATAGCGACTATTCAATGGCTAGACTCTGGAGTACTTGGGGATAACGGTATCGAACACATAAACATCAACTTACTAAGGTATGTTTCAGCTCAACCCTTAACCAAGTTAGGGAGTAGTCAAGTATCAGCAATCAGTTCAGACAACTTAGACAGTGATGAACCAACCGCTGAAAGTATGACATCACTTGACTTTAGTAGTTTGATAGTAGCTGCAAGCACTCAAAGGTTATCCACAGTCGCAAATACTCAGTTAAACACAGAGGAACTAGCAGATACAGAGAGGATAATTGATACAGTAAACAATGCTAATGACACTACTGATAACCAAACTGAAAGCAATGGTGATGAACCTACTGTTGAAAGTAGAACTGTACTAAAAGTTGACCAAATCCCATCACAGGAGCAGGAAACAGGAACAACTCTAAGTATCAATGAACAAAACCTAACCATCAATGGCAAAGCAATAAGTTTTGGCAAAACCCTAACTGAACTACTTTCAGGCAACAAAACAGTCACACGACGGTTTTGGAAAGATAACTACGCCCAACGCTTCATTGATGACTGGAATGCCAGACCAGGAAAATTTCTTTATCCTGCACTGACAAAAGGTTATCACGTTGGTGGTAAGCGAGTTGGTTACATCCGCCTCACCCATAAACCTTACCAAGAGAAATTGGTAGATATGCCATCTTCAGAATTAGCAGCAGAAGGTTTTCCCGAACTATCAAAACAACAATTTATTGGGAAATTTTTTGAGGGCGATAACCAACAAATAGTATGGGTAATTCGGTTTGAATTTATTCCTGATAAGGAATACCAAAAATCATCATTATCACAACATAAAAAGACTCAAACCAGCTTAGAAGAACAGCTAATTAACAAAGTAAAAAAACAATTATCCATGATAGATAAATTTCAATTTGAACGAAGTTTAGGCATACCTAAAATAACCCTGCATATATCTTTAAAAGATGAAATTTTAGGTCGTATATTTACAGACCCCCATAAAGGTTTAGTGAGCGATATTAGCTTAGAAAAATTACTCATGGAACGATACGAGTTAGATATAAAAGCACTTATTCTAGATGTAGTCAATGGTAAACAACTTCAGATAGAAAATTATCGTAAACAGCCTGAAAATAATACCACTACTAAAGGTGACACAGAAATAATTGAAAATATTGCTTCATACTTTTTTGATGAGTACGATGACCAAACATGGCTTAATTTAATTAAAACTGAAATTGAGTTATTAGAAGACTTTAAGGCAAGCCACGATGAGGTAGATTTAACTGTAACTCATTACGGAACAAATGTAGGAAGCATACATCACAACCAAGACGATGAACTAGAAATAGAACAGAAATTAATTGGCGAATTAGCTAAATATGACTGCGACTTAGAAGCATTTTTAGTAGCAGAGAATATTCCTTATCAACTCTATCACCCTAAACCAGTTGTAACAAATACTCAAACTTCAGAACACACAAAAAAGTCTATTCCTGGCAAGAGCAATGGAAAACTGCCAGACTCAAATCAATTAAACAACGACGCAGACACAAAGAGCACTGAACATTCCCCAGTAGACTTGTTAGACAAACTGGCTGCTGTATTTAATGCTTTTGACAACATCCGTACTAAACGCTCTGGAACCACACTTTGGTTTTACCGTGGAGATAAAAACCTCTACCCATGTTTGATGCAAACTAGAGATGGCAAAACTTTCACACTGTTCCCTACTGTCAAGTTGAAGTCAAACATGAAAGAACTATTTGGTATCGACGTAGATCAACTCTGTTCTGACTTGGAAGCTGGTCAAGGCGTTGATATCAATGATTATGTTGACCATAGCGTTTGGGAGCAGACAATTAAAGACAGCCACAAAAACAATGACACTATCACTTGGCAAGACATATTGAATAATGCTGCTATCAATGATACTACTGATAGTCAAACTTCTGATGAGTTTAAGGCATCCACAACTACAGAAGAGTCAAACACTGATAGTTACGAACATTCCGAAGGACTACATTGGGTCAAAGATAGCTCTATTTATAACCGGAGTGAGACTTATATAGTCTGGAACGGAACACAAAAATGTGGAAAAATCCATATTTGCAATAAAAGCAAGAACAAAGCTGGTTTTGGTAAATGGTACGTCAGTACCAACGTTTTCGGACCATACTACGACACCATTGAAAAAGCAGCAACAGCGTGTTGGGAAGACTTTATTTCCCAACACGCTGAACAGACAGAAACAGAAGAGGAGTTAATACCCTTCTGAAACAATTAATAATTAATAATTAATAATTAGGAATTTAAAATCATGGAAAAAAATAATGTAATTAAAAACAAATCCTTCACTTTTGCATTACAAATAGTTAAGTTATCACAATATCAAAACCAGGATAAAAAAGAGTATGTTTTATCAAAACAAATACTTCGGAGTGGTACAGCAATTGGTGCTTTAATCCGTGATCTGAATATGCGGAAAGCCTTGCTGACTTTGTGCATAAACTGCGTATCGCTATCAAAGAAGCTAACGAAACGCAATATTGGCTAGAGCTATTACATGAAGCCGATTACATTAATAAAAAAGGTTTTGAATCAATTAATCAAGACTGTATTGAAATCATAAAAATCTAGACTGCAATAATTAAATCAACAACCAACAATTAATTATTAATTGTTAATTATTAACAGGAGTGCAAAATGAATCCACATTTTATTAATACTACCAACGTAGACAACAATTCTAACAACACAAAAGACACACAATCACAGCAATGTATGAGTGATAGCGTCACCAAATCTTATAACACCTTTTTCGATGACGAGCATCTACCGGAAGGCCACATAACAACCCATCCCTTTAGCCTTACTCTAGAGGAACTTTCAGACTTGCTTAAAGGGGGCCAGGAAAATCATCAAAACTCTCAAGTCATTCAACCAAAACCTCATAAGGACTATAGCGGTTCGACTGATTACTCAGACGAAAAAAATCAGTCCAAACCAGCAGAAGACATTGAATGCCTCAATCAATCAAAAATCCCTGGCTTTATTCAAGAAGGCCAACAAAACCAGATCAAATCTGAAACTCCACAAACCATACTCAATCAGGAGTCCAGGGTTTCTACAGACTACTCAGTAGAAAAATTTCCACACAAATCAGCAGAAGACAGTAGAAAAAACAACAAATCCACATCTGTTGGCCAATTATCTGATAGTCCAATTAATTGTGAAAAAGCTCAACCTATAGAAACCAAACCCCATCAAGAGTATAGGGTTTCTACTGAGTACTCAGTAGAAAAATTTTCAAACAAACCAGTAGAAGACAGTAGAAAAAACAACAAATCCACATCTGTTGGCCAATTATCTGATAGTCCAATTAATTGTGAAAAAACTCAACCTCCACAAACTATACTCAATCAGGAGTCTAGGGTTTCTACAGACTACTCAATAGAAAAATTTTCAAACAAACCAGTTGGAGGGAGTGGCTGGCTTCATAAATACACAAAATTGACCGAAACAAAGACTGGACTTGTTGAATATCCCCGTGTCAAAGAAAGCCAACGTTCGGCTAACGATCATAAACATTGGTATTGGAACTACTGCTGGCATAAGAAGGGGAAAAACGGTAAACCTTTGTACAAAAAGGGTAAAGCAGTAGTTTCCTCAGTCGGATGTCCTCAGAAAAAAGTCTGTGTAGTAGAACGTGCGATCGCCGCTAAACTTCCACACCGCCAAATATTAGAAATAATCAAAGGGGAAAACTCCACACGACCCCCTACATAGTGTTTTCGTCGCGCCCCAACCCTAATCACTGCAAACAATACAATTTTTTTACCACTTAAAACTTATGACTTGTGCAAAAATAGCATCCAAAACAAAGAGAAAACTGCTGCAACAACCATTGCCACAGCAGCAGAGCGAAAGAGTAGAAAAAGATAAACAATTATCTTTACCCCTCATTATAGAACCTGCTAACATCCCTAACCTCAGAGACTACCAAATTCAAGTCATCTCTGAGCTGTACAAACGCATCAACAAAAACCACCGCCGGATACTAATTGTCGCCCCCACAGGAGCTGGTAAAACAGTCATTGCTGGTGACTTCATCTATAGAGAATATTCAAGTGGCAAAACCATATTATTCATAGTTCATAGAGACGTTTTAATCAAACAAACCATCAAAAAATTCAATGACTTCGGTATCGAATGCGGAGTCATCGCCGGAGGTTACTCTGAAAACCGTAACGCTCCAGTTCAAATTGCCAGCGCACAAACTCTCAGTCGTCGGAAAATCAACTGGTTTACTCCAGACATCATATTTATAGACGAAGCACATCAAACTGCCTGGAACAAAGTTATACAGAAGCAACTTGAAGAATGCAGAATGCAGAATGCAGAATGCAGAAGGAATGGAGATATTTTACCCTCACCTTTCATACCCACAATAGCTCAAACACCTAGCCCACTAGAGGAAGGCCAACAGCAGAAGGCAGACAGTCCTATATTCATCGGTCTCACCGCCACCCCCTGGAGACTATCAAAAAGGGAAGCAATGTCTGATTTATTCGACACCCTCATAGCAGCTCCCACTCCAGGAGAACTAATTCTCAAAGGATACTTAGCACCCCCAGTCTACTACAGCGTTGACGGTATTGACCTCAAAGGAGTACGAACAGTAGCAGGAGACTTTAACAACTCTGACTTAGGTATACGCTGTAACACCCCCGAAGTTATCAACACTATAGTCAAAGAATGGAAACGACTAGCTAATAACCGTTTAACTATCGCATTTGCCGTAAACATAGCTCATGCAAAAGCTATTGCCACTGCATTTAACCAAGCAGGAGTCCAAGCTGCAAGTGTAGATGGCACAATGCCTACACTCGCAAGGGAGATTATCTACTCCCAACTACAGTCAGGACAAATCAAAGTAGTTGCCAGTTGTGAAGCATTGGGAGAAGGGTTTGACATTCCTGCCATTTCATGCGTACTCCTCTGTCGCCCCTCCAAGTCTAAAGCTAAGGCATGGCAACAAATAGGACGTGGTTTAAGAATTTCCCCAGGCAAATACGACTGCTTAATTTTAGACCAAGCAGGGATAGTAAGAAGATTTGGTTTTGTTGAAGATTTAAAATCATTTACCCTGGGCAAGTCAGACAAAACACCCCTTGGTCAAGCTCCTACTAAAATTTGTCCAAAGTGTAGTGCAATTAATCGCAATTTTGACGCATTGTGTGGTTGTTGCGGTTACGAGTATCCAGTCACACCTAAACTTTTACCTACCAAAGAATTTAAACTCCTACGTTGCACAGCAGATAAAGTTAAGCAATATCAACATTACCACGAACTTCTCAAAGAAGCTTATCATCGCGGTTTAAAGCCTGTTTGGGCAGATAATCAATACTACAGTCAATACAAACAATGGCCTCCCTACAAATGGATGCGCGATGCCATATTTGGTCAGAAACCTACCCTAGCAGACAAGATTGCATATCGACAATATTTAATTCGTCTGATGGTAGCCGACAGACAGGCTATAGGATGGGTTAACCACCACATGAGAATGATTTTTGGCGAGGAATATTCAATGGAATAGCTCTCAAGTAACCCCAAAAAAAGTAAACCTACGGAGCCAAAACCCCGTAGATACAAAATTTTCAACACCATGATTATAGCACTATTAACAACTGATTGCCAACCCCAACCCTCAAATATTCTGACCACCCTAGCAACAACAAAGGAGGTGGTATAAATGGATTGGAAAATATTTAACCGCCACCCACGCTCCGCCGAAATAGCCAAAGGATTAAAAACCATCCCCGACCACTTGGCCTTAACACCAGTGCGCGACAAACGTCCCTACCGCTCAAACTGGCAACATGAACAACCAGTTAGTAGAGAAGCGATCGCCACTTATATCACCAAAGGCCAACAGTTAATCAGTCAAAAAACCGGAAAACCATACACAGCTTATGATTCTGGCTTTGGAGTGAGATGTGGAGAAATATCCGGCGGTTTATTAGCAATAGATGTAGATGGACCCTCAGCAGAACCCATCCTGAAAGCTATTTGTCCCGAACTACCTAAGACTGTAAGTTGGTCATCCGGTAAAACTGGAAGATATCAAATAGCATTTCAAATACCACCAGAGTATAGGGAAAATTTAAAATCTTTCACCCGTTCCGTAATTAGAAATTGGGGAGATTTAAAAGCAAGCCCAGACGAGCTTTTAGAACTTCGTTATAACTATTGCCAGTCTGTTTTACCTCCTAGTTATCACCCCACAACTGGTAAATATGTTTGGGTAAATTCTCCAGAAGATACAGAAATAGCATACGCCCCGCCGGAAATATTAGATTTACTCTTAGAGTTGGCAGACAAGGAGGCCAAAGCTGCTAGAGAAGCTGAAGCGAAAAAAGCCGAGAGGGCACAGTATTTAGAGGAAAGGAGAGCAGATAGACAAGCTTACCCATCCCTATCAACTGCTGAGAGTCTAGCAGATATTTTAGAACTGGATATTTTACCAAAGTTAGATACTGAAGATATCTATAATTGGAACGGCCACAACTTCAAACGGCATGGTAAGAAAATAGTAGGTTTCTGTCCTCAGCACGGCGGTACATCTGGTACATCATTCCAGGTTAACCCGGCTGATAACTCTTGGTATTGTCATGGTTGTCAAGAAGGTGGCCACGCGGTACAATATCGTCATTTTGTTAATGGCGGTCACGGTACACCTAAAGGAAAAGACTTTATAGCGCTCGTCAAAGAGTTAGCTGCTGATGCTGGTGTGAATTTACCAGAGTGGCAACAGCAGTATGAGCAATATAAGTCAAAGTTAATATCTGAAAAAGAGTACAACCAATTACACAAATTCCCACGACAGCTAAAAAATACAGTCATCAGTCTAGCCAAAACTCTTGAGAAAAAAGTGGCCCGTCCTGCGTATAAGTATTTGCGTAAACACGGGGTACTGCCTGAAAAATATGAACTACACCCATTAGAAAAACAACGTATTGCTAAACTTAAAGAAACTGAAACACAGAGGTTAGCAGAAACTACTACAACAATAGTTAAATTGGAACCGCCTCTAATATTGGGTAAAAAACAAATCGTATTAGGAGATGATGTTAATTCCTGGAATTTACCATCCAACTTTGAAGATTGGATATTTCAAGGTAGACCTGCTTATGTAGTTCCTCCAGGAAAGAGAAATATTTTTGAAGCTGTTATGGTCAAACGTGGTATCAAAAATTTGTTAGACCTTAGTGGTACTGGCACTGGTAAAAGCCATGATACAGGTAATTTACCACCTTATTTGGGAATCAATCCCCATGCACAAAAATCAGAAGACGACCCTACTCTCTACTACATCTGTGACGACCCTCGTAACCCTACTACAGAAAGTATTGAAAGTAATTCAGTTGTTTTACCCGCCCGTCACAGTGGTTTAGTTGAAGATACTGCCAAGCAAACACCTTTGGGATATCCCCATATCCGCCGACCTAAAGGTAAGGAGGAGCCTACTATAGAAGCATCCTGTATTAGAGAAGAAATATTTAGATATTTCCCCGAATTTAAAAACATGACTCTATTTGGGGGTCTTGTTGCTGCAGGATGCCAAGGTTGTCCAAACTTGTTAAACTCAGAAGGTAAATTAGCTTGCCCCCTACTTATTGGGCGATGGAAAACCAAGGAAAACGAATCATTTATCCGCTCTCATCCTCAACAGCTATCTACCCTATCTCAAAAAGATATTGCGGTAATAGACGAAGCGGGTTCAATTCTTAAATCTACAAAGGATATATTTGTAGGTAGTAAATCATTAAATGAAGCTTTCTATGAATTAGGAACTAAGCTGATAGAACATCAAGTAGATGGTCTACATTATGGTGATGCAATTAAACGCGCTCTATCTCCTTTAATTCAAGTAATGAAGGAAATGATGTTATTCATAGATAATTCGACTAAATTTAAGAAAAATGGATTGAATCATTATGAATTTGTTGATTTTATCTTTGATAAATTAGCTAATTTATATTGTCATCACGGCATAATTACAGAGCATGAAAAAGCATTATTTTTAGAGGCTAAATCAGGCATAGTTAATTCCAGTGATGTACTTCAATTAAAAATTATTAAAGGGTCATGGATAGAAAAATTAATTAACCATGCTTTGTGGAATTTAACCGCTGTAGAATTTTCAACCAAAACTGATACTAATGTTTGGGGAGAAGTTCGGCAAATTGAGGATAAGGATATCAGAATTGTTAATGTAAGTCCTACTCTAAAAGATGTGGTCAAAATCCTCAAAGAAGTATATAAACCTGATTTAGAAAATTTGATTGAGGATGATAATTTGCCTTGGGAAGTTCAACAGAAACGGGTTGATGAAAAGTGTAAATTAAACTTTTTGTCTCCACTATTGGAGATTTTGACTGGAGATAGGGGATATATCCAAGCTAAAAGCTATGGGTTTTATATAACTCAGTCAAATAATCACATTAAGCGAAGTCTTTCCAATGCTCAAAGTATTATCTATAAGGATGCTACAGCACGGACTGAAGATATAGCAATGAGAATGGGTATTGATGCAGAAGATATCTTGGAATATAAGGTCGCTACACCCGCTGCTACTAATTTAATAGTTAATCTAGTAGATGGTTTTGGCATTTGTGGGGCGCAACGAGATAGTAAGGAACAAAGAGAAAAGGGATTGAGTGAAGCTAGCTTACCAAAACGATTAATCAAAGGTGTAGAAAAAATTATAGCGGATTCAAGAGCTTTTGCAGCACAGCTTGGTAAAAAGGCCAAAATAGCTTTGATTGATTTTATGGGACAACTGTCTAATTATAAGGATATCCCTGGTATTGATTATTTTGGTTATTGGTGGGTACATAATCGAGGGACTAATGAACTTCAGGACTATGATGTAATCATTGCTATAGGCAACCCTACGGCTAATCTAGGTGCTATGGCTGCTGAATTTAGAACTTTGACAGGATTATATGCTAATCCTGCTAATCCTACTGAGAAGTTTAAAGACTATATTCAGCATTCTGTGGATAGTGAAAAATTACAGTTAGTCGGTCGTCTCAGAGCGCATTTACAACCTCATAAGCAGAAGGCAGTTTATCTGCTGGGGGATTACTCGGAAAAACTTACACATCAGCTTAAAGATAAGTTTCCTGGGTGTCAAATCAATAAAATGATGTCTTATGATTTATGTCCTGAAGCTGCAACCCGACGGGACCTTGATACTAAGATGGCCATTGAGCTTGGTATGAAGTTAGTACGTTTTGGACAGAAAGTAACTCAGGATAAAATAGCTCAGGAGATGGAGTGTACCCAAGGATGGGTTAGTAAGATATTCAAGAATTTAGGAGGTTATAAACGCGCTGTGAAATTATTCCAGTTCCTAAATAATATATTTTATAGGAAGTGGAATAATTCTAAAACTGCTATTGATGCGTTACCAGAGGATTTTAGGTGGGCAGTAGAGACTTATTTTCCTATAGAGGTGCAGGAACTTCTCAACTCTGAGTCTATCCCTGCCGAAGTCATCTCAACTCTGGACATTTTTAAGGATGAATATAATCTGAATCTCTTGAATTATGTATCACTTGATACTATTTTGGGATTTATCCTGGGGTTGATACCGTATTTGCCTCTGGAGTATCAGGAAATTTTTGAGCAGGCGTTGGCACCACCGGAACCGATACCGATACCAACGCCGACTTAATCAGACACGCACTGCCCAAATTTTTTCAAGCTACCTATGGTGGTAGCTAGCTTTGCTGTGCTTTCACTGTACGATGCCGTACATTAATCATCTCAACTAGCTATTAGCTTTTCAGTCCGGAATGCGGAGCATTCCGTAGGATAGCTCCTCTGTTAGCGTAGCTACGACGCAGGAGGCAAGCTGAGTGCTGACTGCTACTTCAATGTTGGTAGGAGACCCGCGCTCTCCGGTCACAGTCGCGTCGGGAGGATGTCAATAGAAGCAGTTGGTCAACTTTTATTCTTGACTTCTGTAAATTTAAAAAAAATGTTGTGGATGGAAATCCTATCTATTTCAGGTAATTTTTCTATATCGCTATAAATAGCTTTATACAAAAGTGAATCATATTTTTTCATACCTAATTCAACCAACATTTTATATTTAGTTTGATCTTTCTTCATATGATTAGGCCAAAATATAACAGCTTGGTATTCATATTTATCAATAGTATCTTTAAACCCAAAAAACATTAATCCTGTACTTTTAGTATTTGTTGGAAATACTACATGACACATAAAAAAAATATGAGGTTCCCAGTCTAGAGTTAAGGAATTAAAACTTACATTTGAATATTTATTGTTGACGTATTCTAGGGTTTCTACATCAAAATTTAAAAACGGGGTAAAATTAGTAAAATTATTCTCTACCCGCCTACCCGCTCTCAACTTTGCTTGTTTGCCCATAATTTATCCTCCTTAAAATCTTGTTTTTGCACTATCCAAACCCAACTAATCTTGATGAAAAATATTGTTGTTAATTTATAGAAAATTAATCAAAAAAAACAGGAAAAATGACCCCACTTTAAGAGTGTGGAGGGCGTAGCTATGCCATAACTAAAGATGACGATGGGTCTAAATTCCAGGCCGAATAGTCAGGTTGGGAATATCCATATATATTGTGTTTCGTAGGTAATGTTTCAGCAGTTTCCCTTTTTTTAGGTAATGGTGCTATTTCTACTAATTTATCATCATCATTATCATCAGTTATTCTTTCCAATAATTCTATACAAGATTTAGTCTTGGTTTGTATTTCTGGATTTATTATTTTGTGATACCCATTTTTTCTCAGGTTGTTGGCCAGTTCAATTGCTTTGTGCAAATATGCCACACAAATTAAACTATTAAAAGCACTATCTTCAGATTCAAGATTGTTGACTTCTTCTTTTAACAGTTGTTCAATTTGTGATAATGATTGTTGAATTGATACTATCTGTTAGTGAGCTTCAATGCTGGATATCCTCTTATTGATACCAGATGTTTTATTTTTCTCCCGCCTTTTATTCTTTTTTTGAATGCGATTTGCTTTATTACCCATTTGTCAAAATTTTCCTTTTCTACATATATTAGATATTGTACTATAAATACCTGAATTATCAACAGTAAATACCTGAAATTAATAATCAAAATAACCATGAAAAAAAGCAGATTATTGCAGATAATTATTAATGCTTTAATTGTTAATAATTTAGCTGTGTATATCTGCCAATTTATGATACAATTAAAAAATCAATCTTCAATCTAAAAACTTTCTAATGCTTGATGCCCTCACAACCAGAATTTTACGCTCCTCTATGCAGATGGAACCCCACTTGACAAAAGCGCTCGACCCTCCAGAATTTCAGGACCAGACACCAACGCAATAGGTCCTCATTCAGTGCTGCGGTGGGATACAATTAATAACAGAATTTATCAAAGACGGGAATATGATGCAAGCAACCATCCGGTGCGCGACATTGACTTCACCACTCCCACCTTTCCCCGTACTGGCAGGATGCGCCCCGGACATCCCAGACCTCCACATCAACACCGTTTCTACATCAACGACCCCAAGATAGGTACTACTTCTGGCTTTGTCAGAGGCGCAGCCGAACTCTTAGAACAACCAGACTAGAATCAAAGGAGAAAATATGCGCGGAATCACCATAAGCGATCGCAAACCGAATAACAACACCCTAGCAGTTAATCTCGCCGATATTCTCCAATTACTCGGCCACAAACTTGCCAGCACAGAATGGGAAATATCAGATATTGAATGTCTGGGAACCGATAGCGATAGCCTCCACCAACTAGCTGATACCCAAACTCGAGTCTCTGGAGAAACCCTGTTACAAATAGCCAGCAACATCACCCAAGTCATCGACGGCACATTCGTAGGCTACCCATACAACGCACCGGAGCCAAATATAATCGTTCGCGCCGTAGATAGCAGTGCTTACGATGTAGAAAGCAGCGATGAAACTATATTAACGGTGTTGCGACAACGTTTCCAACAAGTCGAAGATTTACCAGAAGTAGAAATTCAGGCAAATAAGGCTCTCAATTTACAGTTTACCGAACTGTGGATAGACCGCACTGCTTTCCCCCCTCAAGTGTTAATTTTAATCACCAATACTTCAGGTCAAAGCTATGTTTATAATCCCTCTGAAAATTACCAACTATCTTTTGCTGGCGATACCTACGAAGCTAGTCAAACTTGGCTGTTAACTAGGCAATATCAGAGGGTTGAAGGTCGTTTGCCTGCACTAACTTAATTAGATAATAACAAAATGCACAGCAGTGAAACTCTTGTGGATCTTTGGTTTGAGGATGCTGTGACTATTTTAGAGATTGGGATACCTGCTCTGTTGCAGGATTTTAAGGATAGTTTGATTACGGTGGAGGAATTAGCAAGTGAAGTGGTGGTGGTAGTTAAGATTTTTGGACGGAAAATTCTGGATTTTTTGTTTGTTGATACGCTTATTGGTTTGTTGAGTGGGTTGTTGGGGGTTATGCCTGTGGAGTTTTTTGAGGAGTTGCGGTTGGCTTTAGGGCCGCCACCTGATGGGGTAGCAGGTTAGGTTAAGAATAGGGCCAGTGTTTGGCCCCACTTTGGGAGTGGGGAGGGCGGAGCTTTGGAGTTTTACTTGAAATTGGGCAGAGGAATTAGCCAAGGTACAGAATTGGGCTTTTTTGTTTTCTCAAATGTTAAGTAATATTTCGCCACCAGTATCTAAAAGATGAAAATAGGCTAGAAATAGCAGGGTATGGCACAAAAAATCCGCACAAGTTAGAGATGAGTAAGTCCAACTCCAAGCCTAAGTACAAGGTAAAAATTTGTTTTGAATACAATACCTCTTTTAAGAACAGAGGTAGTCTGACATCATTTGAGATGGTAAACAGATGGTAAACCAGAAAGCTACAAAGTAGAAATCTAGTCAACGCTTTCAGTAGAGAGAATTGACTTAATCAAAGAAAAACGATATAATACGCAAAAAAAGCATACTTTTAGACAGGTTGCACTCACCCATAGATGAAATCCATTAGAACAAAGCTGAAACTTAATAATAAGCAGAAAACTCTGATGGCTCAACACGCTGGCTATTCACGCTGGTGTTATAACTGGGGTTTAAGTTTATGGAATGCTACATATATTGATGGTTATAAGCCCAATGTCCGTAAGCTTAGAGAAGTTTTTACCAACCACACAAAACCACTTTATCCTTGGATGAAAAACTTGTCGTCTAGAGTTTATCAGTACGCTTTCCGAAACTTGGGTGAAGCATTTAAGAGGTTTTTTCAAGGGTTAGGTAAACATCCAAAGTTTAAGAAGAAAGGTAGGTCTGATTCTTTCACAATAGATAATTGTGGAAAACCAATAGAACTAAATGGTTGGTGTCATAAATTACCTCTTATTGGTATTGTAAAAACTTATGAACCGATTGAGGCAACTACTCAAAAAATAACCATTAGTAGACACGCAGGCGATTGGTACTTAAGTTGCAGCTATGAATTTACTCCGGCTTCAACTCCAAAGACTACTGAAGTCGTAGGTGTTGATTTAGGTGTGAAAAATTTAGCCACCATTAGCACAGAAGTGGTTTTTGAAGGTGCTAAATCTTACAAGAAATTTGAAAACAAGCTCTCTAATTTACAATACCTTAACCGAAATAAAAAGATTGGTTCTACTAACTGGAAAAAGGCGCAGCTTAAAATTGCCAAGGTACACATAAAGGTAGCTAATATCCGTAAAGACGTGCTTCATAAATTGACAACTTATCTAGCTAAAAACCACAGCATTGTGTCAATTGAAGATTTGAATGTTCGGGGTATGTTGGCTAACCATAAGCTAGCTAAGTCTATAGCCGATCAAGGATTTTATGAGTTCAGGCGACAACTTGAGTACAAGTGTGAGTGGTACGGCTCTAACCTAGTAGTTGTGGATAGATTTTTTCCATCATCAAAGACTTGCTCAAACTGCGGTCATGTTCAGGATATGCCATTAAATGTGAGAACTTTTGATTGCCCTGAATGTGGCATATCCATAGACCGCGATCTGAATGCCAGTCTTAATTTGAGGGATGCGGTCGGCTTGACCGTCAATGCCTGTGGACGGAGTGCTGCCGACAGTTCCGATTGAAGCAGGAAGTAAACATTAAAATATCACCCTATGTGACGTTTTATATCAGTTTTATGAAGCAGTTATCATAATTGCTCTTAGTGCGAAAAAGTTTTAAATCAACCTTATTTACAATAATATGATAGATTTTGTTAGATTAGAACTTGAATCGGAATATATTAAATTTCAGCCTGGTTCACCTGGTTATTTCAAAGCTTCTGTCACAAACTACAGCCAAGATTTTTATAGTTTTTATCTAGATATAATGATACCTGGACTCGATCCAGAATCCCAGATAAAATGGTACAGCACAAAGCCTGAAGTTGCTACCAAGAAACCTCCTGGTGCAACAACTGAATTTACAGTCAATATTCATCGTTCTCCTCGTTCTGGTTATGAAAATGAATTAAAATTAACCGTTAGAGCAATTGCCGTAGAAAATCCACAACTTTTCGCTACAGAAACACTGACTTTAAAGCTGGAAGCACCCATAAAACCTCTAGAATTAGAGATTCTCCATCCTAAAGTTCAAGGATATCCTGGCGAAATTATTGAAATTCCTGTTAAGGTCTCAAATTATAGTCACGATGTAATGGCAGTAAATTTGACGTTTCAAGGAGAAGAGAAGCTCGATCCAAACTGGATAATTGATGGAACCAAAAAACAAATTACAGAACTTAATCCAGGTGAACCCCAATTTGTGACTTTTGAGTGTAAACCACCTGAAGAAGGGAAAGCCTTGAGTGGAATTTACAGCTTTAAAATCATGGCTCAAACGGATAGAATGATTCAACCTGAACCCGAAGTTTCGGGAAAGCTTGAAGTTTTACCGAAGGGAATTATCAATTGGGAATGCGATCCTACTGAGCAGGTTTTATCGGGAATTCGATGGAACAACAGCGTCAATTATGAAATTCAACTCGATAATTATAGTAACATGATTCAAGATATTAATTTTGATATCTTTGAAAGAACTAAACAACCTCATCATCTTACTATTTTGTCTGAGCAAGGACAAGAACAAGAACTCTTTGTCGAATATGACGAGCAGCAATCTCGCTATCTTTATACTGGGTTTAATTTTTATACAATCTATCCAGAAGAATCAGCTATACAAAAATTGAAAGTGAGTCAAGTTCGGTCTTGGTTGGGGATGGGAAATAAACTTCAATTCAACCTGAAACCTTATTTATTAAATCAAGATAGTGAAAGTAATACCTCAGTATTTATCAAGCCTGAAGCTCAAACAATTACTCTAGATGTTAAGCCTATTATTCCATTTTGGTTGCAATTATTAGCCTTACTGCTAATGCTTTTGTTTGGAGCATTGTGGTGGTTACTCACACCAAAAAATCATCATACCGAGCCAGTGAATTCTGTTGCTTTTGACGGTAAAGCTAATACCGTAATTAGTGGTTCGAGCGATCGGAGTATTCGCTATTGGCAAGTGGAGGGAAATCAACTTGAACCTCCACAAGTCATTACTGATAACAATGAAAAAGCAGTGCGTGTTGTTCGTTTTTTGCCGGAAGATAATCAACAAGTTGCAGCCGGTTTAGAGACTGGAGAAATTAATCTTTGGAATGTTACGAATCAACAAATTCAAGGAACCCTTTATCTTAAAGAAAATAAAAATGACCGTGTTTTTGGCTTAGAGTTTACTAAAGATTCTCGTTATTTATTAAGTGCACATGGCAGTGGAATGGTACGAGTCTGGGATTTAGAGGCAATTGATTCTGGCTTGAATTCATCAAATATACCAACTCGTAAGCAAAAAAAACAGTCTGGACTTGAACCTCTTGCCGAAACCTATGAACTCTATGAAGATAACCAGAGAATTGGTCGAGAATTAATTTTTAAACAACCCTTTGCATTACTAACTCTAGCCATCAGCGAACGCCGAAATCAACCTCGATTAGTCTTTTTTGCAGGTCAGTATAACAAGTTAGCAATTTGGGAAAATTGGGAAACATGGGAAAATTGGAATCCACTTTATAAAGATAAAAATGAGATGGAATACTACTGTTATTATTATTATTACTATTATTCTGAATACGGTAGTGAGGATACTTGTTTAAAAGCAGAAGGGAGTAAAAATAAGAATCGTAATAAGTTGTATTACTTTCCCTACAATTGGGAAGATAAAAGCAATAAATTGATTAACCAATATAATTATATTACCAATCTAGCAACTCATGAAGAAATTAATAATACTAGCTTCCCAAATCTATTAGCTAGTGCAGACACAGAGGGATATATTACGTTGTGGAACCTTGATAAAATTCGTCAATGTATTGAACAGTCGCCAGGAAGAGGTGAGACTCTGAATTGTTCAGCAGCTCGTCTAGAACAGTGGAATGATGGCCATAAAGGTCAACCCGTTCGGACAGTTGCATTAAGTCAAAATGGCTGCTATCTTGCGAGTACTGGAGATGATGGACGAGTTATGTTATGGTCACTCAATCCCAATGGAGAACTACTTACCACAAAGGGAAAAGTTGTAGCTCAATTTCCAGACACCAGACTCAATAGCGTCGATATTAAAACTTTTAAGGAAGAAATTCGCCTGACATTTGATGGAGAAAATCATTATGTAAATATCAAAAAAATTAAGATTAAAAATGAAGACTGTATGAATGAACGAAAACCTCGGTAGTGAGTCTAATTTAACTGGAGATATTCAGGATGCAATCAACCCGAACACCCATTTTTATACAGGAAGAGTCTCAAAAAAGCCTCAAGATTTTACGAGGTTTAACCGAGAAATATCGCTTAAAAGTTACCAATTCTGATAGCCAAGAATTAAATATTGTTCTTTGGATCAAAGCAAACGATTCTCGTTCAAAGCCGATAGAAAGATGGTGTACAATTATAGACGAGCGATCGTCGATTAATAATCGTCTCCGACTGAAACCAGAGGAGTCTCAATCAATTGAGATTCAATTTGAAGTTCCCCAGCAAGCGTCACCAGGAACTTACCACTACACCGTATTTGCTGAAGCACCCGAACAATATCCCGATCAAGTTTTTCGTCGTCCTCAACAACTTCGAGTTCGTTTAGAACGGGAAACAGAGTCAGACTATGAACCTGAATTTATCCTTCCTTCTACTAATCCAAATAAACCCCATGAACTTCAAGCTGGAGAAAAAGTAGAAATTCCAATTCAAATAAAAAATCGCTCTAAATTAGTGGATCGATTTTATATTATTTGTCCCGATCTAGACGAAGATTGGTATGATGTTCGTTATCCTGAAGTTAATACAAATCTACCCGGATTAATTCGCGAGACAGACGGACTTGAACTCAATCCAGAAGACCCCCCAGGAGAGATTCAGTTAATATTGCATCCACCTAAATATACTCCTGCTGGAAATTACTTTCCCACTATTCAACTTATTTCAAAAAATAATGAGTCTCAGCTTATTATTCGAGTCTTTTATTTATTAATTTTACCAGAATATAATTTGCAATGTACACTTCAACCAACTAAAAATAAAGTCAAAGAAGGTAAAGCTGATTTTGATATTAAATTAACTAACGAAGGGAATACGAGACGCGATCTGATTTTAGCGACAAACTTTATACAGCAAGAAAAGCTTTGGAATTATGTTCTCTCACCGCAGTCAGATGTGCGAATTTTTCCGAGTAAAAGTAAGACCATTAATTTACAAGTTGAACGGAAAGGTTGGCGATGGCGACGTTTAATTCCCAGACCACCTTTGGAACTTCCCTTTGATGTTGAGTTAGAGGATGTTCAAAACTTACCGTTAGAGGAACCCTCGCTAGAAGGAATTTTAGTTTGGGATAAAAGTCCTTGGTGGCATTTATGGCTATTGATTTTATTGGTATTAAGTCTTTTAGCGGGAACAGCATTAGCAATTTGGTGGAATTTCTTCAAAATGCCACCTCTACCTAAGATTAACCAGTTTAGCACAATTAATAAATTATCAAAATATCAAGAAGGTGTACCGATTAAAATTAATTGGGAAATTCGTCATCCTCAAGAGTTAGAAAAAATTGTTTTTACTAGGATTGATAGTCAAGGAAGTAGTGACTTGAAAAGCTATTTATTTGACAATGAAAAACTTAATTTACCAGAATTAGTTAATAAAAATCATGAATGTAAATTGATTGAAGATAGCCATAGTAATCTGTTTAAAAAAACTATTGATAAGCTATTTAGAAAGCCTTCATCAAATACTGAAAATGATAGCCAGAATCAAAAAGAATGCAAAATTGAAGCTCAGAACAAGAGTCAATGCGCTCTTGAGTGTACTCTGACTCTTACTCCTCTTCCTCCTGATAAATATATTTTTGAGATAGAAGCTTTTCCCAAATCTATCGATCAATTATTTAGAAAACGTTCATCAAAAAAGTCTTCTGATTCTAGTAAAACTGATACAATTGAAGTCACTCCTAAACCTCAACCTATATTATCTCAAATTAATAAGATAGCTTCTTCTAAATCAACTTATTCAAGAATTCAACAAGAAGAAATCATTCTGCAATTTGATATTACAAATCAGAGTCAATTAAATCAAATTGAAATTATTACTCAAGATGGCGATCGAGTTACCAGAGCTGCTTCTTATATTCTAAAAAATGGTCAAATTCAACCGAAAGATACCAAAAATCTTTGGGGTGACTTGGTTTGTGAGGTTGGAGATAAATCAGAAAATTTAAGTTGTAAGTGGAGCTTAAATACTGGCTTGATTGAACCTGGAAATTATACATTCAAAGTAGCAGTTTACTCTTTATCAAACCTGAAAGAAGCTTCAGATTCTCAAGCATTACAGAATACTATTGTTGTGCAGCCGGCACCTTTACCTGAAATTGAACAATTTACAGCATCAAAAGCGGTTTATGAAGAAGCCAAAAAAGAACCAATTATTCTGCAATTTGATATTAAAAATCGGAGTCAATTAACTCAATTTGAAATTATTACTCAGGATAGTAATCAAGTTACAAAAGCTGCTTCTTATTCTTATATTCAAGATTTAGAAAACGCTCAAATTCTGCAAAAAGATACCAGAAATCTTTTGGGTAAGTTAGATTGTAAAGTTGCAAATAACCCGGAAAATTTAAGCTGTCAGTGGAGCTTAAATACTAGCTTGATTGAACCCGGTAATCATACATTCAAAGTAGCGGTTTACTCTTTATCAAACCAGAAAGAACCCTCAGACTCTCAAGCATTACAGAATACTATCGTTGTTCAACCAGAACCTTTACCTGAAATTAAGCAATTTACAGTATCAAAAGAGGTTTATGAAGAAGCTCAAAAAGAGCCGATAAAATTAAATTGGGTAATTCAAAATCCTAACCAAATTAAATTATTCATTATCACAGCTCAAGATCAAAATGGTTCTAGTCAAGAGGTTCAAAGATATCAATATCCCAGTCAAGTTAGCTCATTTTGTTCAATTTCTCAAGCGGTTGACTATCTACTAATTTGTAGAGATGTGCCAATAAAAAACTTTCCCCCTGGAGAACATACATTTCAGCTTGAAGTTATTTCTAAAAAAGCAGAAGAAAATGTCAAATTTACCAAAATTTCACCCCCAGTTAAAGTAACGCCAACACCAATAAAGATTGAATTTAAAGTTAACGATCAATTGATTACTCAACCTGTTGTAAATTATCCACCTATTGCCATTAGTTCACCCGTATTTATTCAATTAGGATGGAAAGTAGAAGGTGGAGAAGGAATTCAAGTTGAATTACAACCTCTTGCTGATGTTGTAGAAAAGGAAGGTTCAATGACTTATATGATTAGCCAAGCTCCATTTTCTGAAACAATTACTTTGCAAGTTACTAATAGTTTAGGAGAACAAGAAAGTCGCTCTATTATGATTCAAACTTATCAGTCTAGTAGTTCGAGTGAGTCTAGTAGTCCGAGTCAATTTTCCTTTCCACAAACGGGAGAATTGGAAACACCTGAATCAGACGTTGTTCAACCTGTACCAACTCGACCTGGTTCTTTAGAACCCATAGAAATTCCGCCGAAATCAGATTAAATATGGGCATTCTATTCACTTATCAGTAGATATCTCCAATAATAAAACAGGACTTACGCATGGGTACTACATATAGCGCAAAAAACTATAACGTTTTAGTTTTTTAACTCTATATATATGGTCTATGCGTAAGTCCTAGAAAAAATAAAATCAATTATCCTACAGAAATTATCAATCCTCTCTCCCTGCTCTCTGCTCCCTGCTCCCTGTTTTCTGGAGATGTCTAGTTATCAGTACCTCTAGCTGTTTGCGCAGCATGACGGGGGTTGAGTAGCAATTGTGCAAAAAACCCCGTTAAGGTATTTACGATCGCTGTACCAATTAAACCTCTCTGAGAAAAGAAGTCTGAAACCCTTGATTTATGGTTCTAAATTTCTGTACCAAATAAACTACAGTTTAACTGGTACACCCATTCATATACAAAACTTCACAAATTCTGATGGCTATAACTAATTAATAGCAAGCATTTCAGCCTTAGCGTGGTTTTCTGTACGATTGCTACTTTTCCCCCATGACCTAGGAAAGCTTTGGGATTGACATCAGGAATATTTTTTCTTCTCTTGGTGGATTGGATATGGCAGAGCGCGGAGTGGCTCTGCACTCTTCGGGAGACCTCGCCATCCCATCCTACGGAAAGCTGCCTCTTGCCTCCTTCGGAGGAGCTACGCTAACAGAGGAGCTGCCTCTTGCAGAGGATCTCCGCTAACGCTAACGCAAACTACCGCTTTTTATCCCCTTAAAAGGGGAGGCTTTAAACTTTAATTATATCATTTCCGGTTGAATAGTTATAATTAAAGTTTGTAGTAGGGCAAGAGCCCGATACATACTTAGGGCTCTTGCCCTACTACAAACAAAAACTTTTTTTTATCACTGATTATTAGGTAATTTTAAAAATATAAAAATTTATTAAGCAAACCATTAAATTCAATTAAATGAATTACTTTTAATATACTTTAGCAAAATACAAACATAACAGATGAAATTAGTATTATCGTGGATTAGTATTATTAATGTTGGACTTGGGTTCTTTATTCAAATCACAGTTCCAGCGATGGGTGAATCGAAGCTGACAGAAAGCTCAGTCTCAAAAGCTCACCAGGATGCAGTTTCTCAGCTTCCAGACTTTGATTATAATGATGTGGAATTTTGGCAAGAACTCTGTACTACTCTCGAACAAGGTCAACAATATTCCGAAGCTGTAACGGCTTGTCAAAGGGTAATTGAACTAAAGCCGAAGCGAAAAAATTTAGAGACTTGGATGAGTTTAGGTAATTCATTACAACAGTTAAAACAGTATCCCCAAGCCTTAGTTTCCTATAATTATCTGTTGCAGCGAGAACCCAAATATTCTCAAGTTTTAGTGCATCAATGTCAAATATTTTTAGCATTAGAGCAATACGAAAAAGCGATTGATTCTTGTGAACAGGCAATTCAAATTGATGGAATTTGGGGTCGTAGTAGTCCTGCTGAAGCGTGGAAACATCGAGGAATTGCTTTGGGAAAATTGGGAAAATTAGAAGTAGCTGAACTGGAAGGGTTAGGAAAACAGGATGTGGCAAGAGCGCGTGAAATTAAACGTGTTGAAGATGTAATGGATTCTTACAGTCAAGCCTTAAAAATCACCCCTAATTCTTCCTTTTTTCTAACTAAAAAATGTGGTTTATTGATTGAACTAGAACGCTATACAGAAGCTCTTGAAAATTGTGAATTAGCGATCGCTGTGAACGAAAATTGGGAAACTACTACTCCAGCTCAAGCCTTAGAACATTTGCTGGTGGTGCGTCAAGAAGTAACTACATCCGATCCCCTTCTGGTTAGTAATCCAGTAAAAGAAGCAGAAGAAATAGTCAAACAACTTCAAAATTTAGTCCGTTTTTATGAAAAAATTTTAGCTGATAATCCTGAGAATGCCAAAGCTTGGACAAAACAAGGTATTGCTCTACAAACTTTGGGACAGACTGAGCGAGCTTTAACTTCCTATAGTCGCGCTGTTCAGGTTCAGCCTAACTATTCTCTCGCTTTGGTTAACCAGTGTGAAGTGCTTAATCAACTAGAACAATATGAACCCGCATTAAAGGCTTGTGAAGCAGCTCTGGAGGGCGATCGAGATTGGGGGGATACTCGTCCTGCCAAGGCTTGGAAGGAGAAAAGTACCGCTTCGGCTGGCTTAGAACGGTATAATGATGCTTTAGGCTCTGTAAACCGCGCTATTGCCTTGGAGGAAGACTACGCCGAAGCATGGAACAACCGAGGGGTGATATTATGGCATTTGGGTCAACTTCAGCAGGCACAACAACAGTATGAACTGGCGGAACTTAACTACAAGCAGGGGCTTCAGTCTACTCATCGAGCTGTTAAAATTAATCCTAGTTATGCTCGGGGTTGGTATAACCACGGTCGCATTCTCAGCGAGTACGGTCAGCTATTGAGTTTACAGCGACAGAATGGATATACAACTGAGAAAACCATGAATGTATTGGTATATAAAGCCTCAGTAGAAGCCTATCACCAGGCATTAGCAGGTAATTTTACACCCAATGATAATCTGTTCAAAGCCGGTATTTTGGCAAATCAGGCTGTTGTCTTATGGCGGTTGCGAGATCCTCAATTGTTGACACTTGCTCTAGAAGCAACTCAGGAAGCTGTTCAATTGAACCCCAAGTCTTTTGAGGGTTGGTATAACCGAGGGTTAATTTTACTTGAACTCAGGCAATATCAAGCTGCTTTGAATGCTTACATTCAAGCTGACGCTCTGAGTCCCGAAAACGTTGGTGTGATTACGGGAAAAGGAATTGCCCTCTCTCGGTTGGGTCGCTATCAGGATGCTTTGGCGAATTTTGAACAAGCATTGAAACTCAATCCTGAGTATAACATAGCTCGCAAAGAACGAGAAATTGTCTTACGAAATTTAATCAAAAAGAGCTAACAAAAATTGAGTTAAATTCTAGGACTTACGCAGTACAATGTATTTTCGTCATTGTGACCGATAGGGAAGCAATCTCAAATCCTAGTTTTTCGTACCTTATGCATAAGTCCTAATTACATTATTATGAACAGGAGTGATCGCTATGAGATTATCAGATTTAGTAAACATAGTAAAACTCAGAGGACGAGAAATTTTTACCTTTATTAACTATCCTGTTGATAGTATTCGTCGGGTTTTTGTGCGTCGAGCACAGCAAATGTATGAACGAGCGGAATTTGGAGAAAGCGAACGCAAGAATTCCCAAAAGCAAGATAGGCAAATTTTTCCACCTTTACCTAATTTTTCTCAAGATAAAAGCCAATTCGAATCTCCAAGTCAAGCTAGACTAAAACCCATAATTCCCGCAGAAACAGGAGGAGTAAAAACTTCCATTCAACCTACAAGTTTAGACCAACCCATTTTTAGGGAACGTTCTCGACGACGACGCAAAGACCAGAAAACTCAAAAAGTTCTCCTTCCAGATTATGAAATTCGAGATAACTTTGGTCGCAGGTATAAAATTGGTCAGTGTCTGAGTCATTCAGCTCAAACTCGTCAATATGAAGCCACTCCTACTGCACAGCAAAAGCAACAAGTATTGATTCAAGAATTTTTAACTCGAAGTTCATCCGATCGTTTACCTGAAGTTACCTATCAAAATGTAAAAGTTAAAGAATTTCGTTTACTACTTCCCATTGATATTGTTCAAGATTTTTATGAGGATAACGAACAAGATATCCGTTGGTATTTGATTCTTGAAAAAATTCCCAATAGTCTGACTTTAGGAGAATATCTCAATCAACGGCATGAACCTTTAACGCCAATTCAATTTAGTAAAATTCTGCAACAAATATTGCAAAGCTTGCAGTTCTTACACAACTGTTATGAAATTCGTTTTTTTGAAAATAACTCTAAAGGAATAGGTCATGGAAACCTCAATTTAGACAGTCTATTAGTTGTTACTTATGGTCAACAATTTGCTTCTAATGAAGAAGATGAAGAATTTAAAATTTATGTAAGTCGTCTAGCACTATGGGAACAATTAATAGATAATTTAGACTCAAAATTAGAAAATCAATATCTATCCAAAAAAGTCTTTGAAAAAGACCTTAAAGATTTAGGTAAAGTTAGCTATTTTTTATCTGGTGGAACCCAGGAATATCCAGCTCAAGATTTGGAATGGCATCAACATTGTCATCCTGAAATCAAAAATTTCACCGTACAATTATATTCGGGTTCTTTTCAGAGTGCAGCTCAAGCTCATCGAGAATTATTAAAATTACCTTTAGATTCTAAAGTAGATTCCTCCCAGAGTGTTTTTGATGATAATAAAGATGTTGAAACTTCTCAACGTTCTTGGATTATTCCGATTATTCTTATGTTGATAGCCTTAGTGGCTTTTGGTAGTTTTTTTGGGGGAGTATGGTATTTTTTCTCTCGTTTAAAAACACAAAAAATAGAGCCAAAGACTATTCCAGAAGAACCAAAAAGCAAGTCAATTAAACAAGTGAATATTCCCATAAATTTCAGCAATAAAAGAATTAGATATGCAGCGGATAAAAGATGGAATATTGCGTTAAAAACTCCCGTTGCTTATGGTAGAAGTCAACAGTTTTATAAGCATTTGAATATTCTCTCTCAAAATTCATTTAATTCACATTCTCCAGATTCATTTGATTTTAGCCATACCGAAAGCAACGAAGGGACAAAAGAAGCAAAAAAAGAACGTTTAGAAAATACAATTATATCTAATTTAGAAAAATATAAATTTATAGTAACTTCTCTCTTTGATGACGAAGTTCAGCTTTTAAAAAATAACAAACAGTTAGAAATACAAATTATTGCATACGATGGTTTATTCGCTTATGTAGCTTTCAGTGATGTTCAGCGAAAAGGAAATTTGCCTAAATTACTTTCTGGTAAAATTTCCCTCAAATCCCTCAAAAAACTCTACTCTAATCAATCCTTAACATTAAAAGAGTTAGGGATTTCTGATTCTGCTAATAATCAAGAAGCTGATTCTGTTAATAATCAAAAAAATGTCAAAAGAGGCCCTATTTGTTATAAAACTACAGAAGAAGTTTTTCTGGTGACTTCATTATTTGAAAACTTAGTTTTAAAAAATACCCAGGAAAGAAACAACTTTGTCAATCTTATTAATGAAGATAAAAAGACTTGCATAAAAACAGGATATAGTAAAGGTACTGCAAGGGCTTTAGCAGAATTTGAACAAGACGGTCAAGCTGTGATTGGGATTGATTTATTTAGTAAAGTATTTAATCAGTGTTCAGTCTATCCTTTAGCAATTGTTGGAGAAGGGAAACTTACAGCAGTTCAACCAATTATACATAACAATGGCAAACCAATCACACCAGCAACAGATTTATGTATGGACAAAGGAAGTTACAAACCAAACCCTAAGATATTTAAACAAGGAAATTATCCGTTAGGATATTCGATTGCTGTGATTTATTTAAAAGAAGGAAGTAAAGATTCACCAGGTCGAGTATTTTCTGATATAATGAAAACTAATGAAGGACAACATCTATTACATTCGGCTGGATTAATTCCCATTCAATTGTTAAAATAAAGTCAGGATAAACCTTAATCAAAATGTCAGAAAAAGATTTAGAAGGTAAATTAATTGAAAAGATAATTAAAGATCCAATTTTACTACGAAAACTCTGCGATAGAGTTTATAAGCTAATGGAAGAAGATATTCGTAATCAACAGGAACGTGTTTGTAACCATCGGAGGATTTTATAATGAAAAAAAATCGTCAAGAACCTTCAGCTTATGAACTAAATTATGTTACAGCGAATAAGTTTTATTTAGAAATTGATAGTCAAATTTCAGCCTGTTTTAGTGAATGTTCTGGCTTAGGCGTTAACATTAAGCGAGAAACTTTTCATGAAGGCGGTGTTAACGATCAACAAAGAATTATTTTAGGACCAGCGGAATTCACAGATGTCACATTAAAACGAGGAATAACTGATGATTTAACTTTCTTAAATTGGATTGAAAAAATTTTGCGAGACTCTCAAAAAATTCGTTTGAATGTTACTCTGCTTCTATTTAATCAAGCTGGAGAAACGATGCAGTCTTGGACACTAATTGGTTCAGTTCCAGTTAGTTGGAAAGTATCGCCTTTTCAAGCAGATTCTAATAATGTTGCTATAGAGGAATTAACTTTAGCTTATGAAGGTTTAACCATTTATAAAAAAGATACTTTAGAATCATACAAACGAGAATTCGAGCCAGCAAACCCACTTAATCGCAGTAGTTTAGGCTATTTTGCTAGTGATTTAGCAGATGTTGGCAGACAACACCTAAATCAAGCTAGTAGAACCCTTTCTAATGCTAGGAATTCATTGGGACAAGAAGTTAGAAATACGATGAACGATCTGGAAACTGAATACGATCAATTAAAACAACAAGGAATGGATTATGCTAAAGGAAAAGCTGCGCGTGAAATTGATAATTAAAAGCGAAAAGCATCAAGAGAACGAGATAATTTTAACCGCTTTTTATAAAGGCTTTTTATAAAATTTAATTAATTAAGAGGCTGATTAATTATGTCTACATCTTCCCTAGGTTTAAAAAAATCTTTGTGTTCCCCGGAAAACCTGGGACGAAAGCGGATGTTGAAAGTTCGATCGCCTCTGATTCAAGCTTCTCAATTAATGTTACCCCAAACTTTAGAAGAATCTGATAATTTTTTCACTTTTGCACAGGATTTTTCTCGTTCAAATTATCCTGAAAAACCAACTTCTATAACCAGTCAATTTATTGAAGACAATTTTGACTCAGAATCTTCTTCAGAAAATCAGATTAACCAGAGTATAGCTGAAATAAAAAAAGAAGAATTTCAAACACATCCTTTAGTAGAAAAAAACATCCAAAATAATCCGCTTTCGGAACTTCATCCTCGCTTCGGTAAACAAATTATTCAAACTCAGTCGCGCATTTTAACAACTGCTGCTGATAAAATGCTTTTTCCTCAGAGTCATCAACTCTCAGACGATAAATTAAAAAAAAATAAATCAGATAATTTACCTATTGTTCAAGCGAAATGGGAAGGCGATATTTATAAACCTGTTTCCGATCTTCCAGGTACAGAAAAAAATTTAGAAGAAACGAATATAGGTAATGATGAAAATCTTGAGGTTCAAGATTTAATTCCAGAGAAATATACTGACTTAGTTCCAGAAAATTCCACAGTAAAATTCCCAGGAACAGAACAAACCGCTTCCGATGAGACGGTTGAATCCCAAGAGTTAATCCCAGAGATACCTATTAATTTAATTCCCGGAACTTCAACTATTCCAGGTACACAAAAAAATTTAGAAGAAACGAATATAGGTAATGATGAAAATCTTGAACCTCCAGAGTTAATTCCAGAGAAATATACTGACTTAGTTCCAGAAAATTTCACAGTAAAATTCCCAGGAACACCAAAAACCGCTTCAGGTGAGACGGTTGAATCCCAAGAGTTAATCCCAGAGATACCTATTAATTTAATTCCCGGAACTTCAACTATTCCAGGTTCTCAAAAAAATTTAGAAGAAACGAATATAGGTAATGATGAAAATATTGAACCTCAAGATTTAATTCCAGAGAAATATACTGACTTAGTTCCAGAAAATTTCACAGTAAAATTCCCAGGAACACCAAAAACCGCTTCAGATGAAAATATTGAAAATCAAGAGTTAATCCCAGAGATACCTATTAATTTAATTCCCGGAACTTCAACTATTCCAGGTTCTCAAAAAAATTTAGAAGAAACGAATATAGGTAATGATGAAAATATTGAACCTCAAGATTTAATTCCAGAGAAATATACTGACTTAGTTCCAGAAAATTTCACAGTAAAATTCCCAGGAACACCAAAAACCGCTTCCGATGAGACTGTTGAATCCCAAGAGTTAATTCCAGAGATACCTATTAATTTAATTCCCGGAACTTCAACTATTCCAGGTACACAAAAAAATTTAGAAGAAACGAATATAGGTAATGATGAAAATATTGAACCTCAAGATTTAATTCCAGAGAAATATACTGACTTAGTTCCAGAAAATTTCACAGTAAAATTCCCAGAAACACCAAAAACCGCTTCAGATGAAAATATTGAAAATCAAGAGTTAATCCCAGAGATACCTATTAATTTAATTCCCGGAACTTCAACTATTCCAGGTTCTCAAAAAAATTTAGAAGAAACGAATATAGGTAATGATGAAAATATTGAACCTCAAGAGTTAATTCCAGAGAAATATACTGACTTAGTTCCAGAAAATTTCACAGTAAAATTCTCAGGAACACAAAAAACCGCTTCCGATGAAAATATTGAAAATCAAGAGTTAATCCCAGAAAAAGCTATTGATTTAGTTCAAGAAAAATCAACAGTTCAATCACCAGAAATAGAAAAAACAGCTTCAGATGAAACTATTGAGACTCAACAGTTAATACAAGAACGATCTATTGACTTAGTTCAAGAAAATTTGACAGTTCAATCACCAGAAAGAAGACCCAAAGTTTTAGATGAAACTGTTAAAAATCAAGAGTTAACCCCAAAATCTACTGACTTAGTTCAAGAAAAATCAACAGTTCAATCACCAGAAACAGAAAAAACAGCTTCAGATGAGACTATTGAACCCCAACAGTTAATAGAAAAACAACCTATTAATTTAGTTCCGAAAACTTCAACCATTCCTGCTTCTGAAAAAATTGTAGAAGAAACAAATATAGCTTCAGACGAAACTGTTAAACCTCAACAGTTAATCCCAGAGCAATCTAGTGACTTAGTTCAAGAAAAATCCACAGTTCAATCACCAGAAATAACATCAAAAGTTTCAGGCGAAACTCTTGAAAATCAAGAGTTAATTCCAGATAAATCTAGTGACTTAGTTGAAGAAAATTCGACATTTAAATCACCAGAAACTACGCCAAAAGCTTCAGATGAAACTCTTTACATTCAAGAATTATTCCCAGAATTACCTATTGATTTACTTCAAGAAAAATCTCTAGTTCAATCCCTAGAAACAACACCCAAAGTTTCAGATGAAATTATTGAAACCCAAGAGTTAATTCCAGAAGAAAATATGGATTTAATTCAAGAAAAATTCATAGATAAATCACCAGAAATCACACCCAAAGCTTCAGATGAAACTGTTGAAACCCAAGAGTTAATCCCAGAACAACCTACTGATTTATTTCAAGGAACATCCACAGTAAAATTCCCAGAAATCACACCCAAAGTTTCAGATGAAACTGTTAAAACCCAAGAGTTAATCCCAGAAGAAAGTATAGATTTAATTCAAGAAAAATTCATAGCTCAATCGCCAGGAACAGCTCCAAAAGTTTTAGATAAAACTATTGAACCTCAAGAGTTAATCCCAGAATCACCTATTGATTCACTTCAAGAAAAATCTATAGCTCAATTGCCAGAAACAACCCCCAAGACTTCAGATAAAATTGTTGAAACCCAAGAATTAATTCCAGAAGAAAATATGGATTTACTTCAAGAAAAATTCATAGCTAAATCGCCAGAAACAGCTCCAAAAGTTTTAGATGAAACTACTGAAAATAAACAGTTAATCCCAGAGCTACCTATTGATTTAGTTCAAGAAAAATCCATAGTTAAAATCCCAGAAATTACCCCCAAAGCTTTAGATGAAACTATTGAAGCCCAAGAGTTAATCCCAGAGATACCTATTGATTTAGTTCAAGAAAAATCTACAGTAAAATCACCAGAAATAGAAAAAAAAGCTTCAGATGAAACTATTGAAACCCAACAATTAATACAAGAAAAACCTATTAATTTAGTTCCTAAAATTTCAACTGTTCCTGCTTATGAAAAAAATTTAGAAGAAACGAATATAGCTTTAGATGAAATTATTGAAACCCAAGAGTTAATCCCAGAAGAAAATATGGATTCACTTCAAGAAAAATCCATAGCTCAATCGCCAGAAACAACTCCAAAACTTTTAGATAAAATTATTGAAACTCAACAGTTAATCCCAGAATTACCTATGGATTCACTTCAAGAAAAATCCATAGTAAAATCACCAGAAATAAGCCCCAAAGCTTTAGATGAAACTATTGGAATCCAACAGTTAACACAAGAAAAAACTATTGATTTATTTCAACAAAAATCAACAGTTAAATTACCAGAAAAAGCCCAAACTACTACAGAATATTTACCTTTATTACAATCAGAAGTTACTGATACTATTCCTCAAGAAACAACAGAAAATCAAGTCTCTCAAATTCAACCTCGCTTAAATCCTGAAAATTTAACTAACCTAAATCGTATTCAATCTCATTCTCCTTTAGCTCAACAATCAGATTTTATTCAATCCCAACTAATGAGTGAATTTTTTGAGAGTTTATCAAATTCTGAAACATCAACTGACATAGGTTCTTTTCAACCTTCTAAAAACCAAGCAAATTCTCAAATTAAAGAAGTTTGGTCGAATCAATTTAAACTAATAGATGAAAGTGTTCCAGTAATAGATAACATACAAGAATCCTGGTCAAATATAACAGAAATTCTGGATTACGATCGCTTTAATCCATCATCTAATTCTCAGTTGCCTCTGGAAACTTCTGAATTAATTACAATAGGAAAAGAACAATCTCTTCCCGAACTTCCAACATCTATTTCAAGTTCTTCAGCAAAAGTGGAAAAAGTGATTGGAGAAGATAGAGAAATTACTGTAATTGATGAGGAACAGTTGGAAATGTTGGCGCGAAAAGTTTATAATTTATTAAGACAACAACTTGAATTAGAACGAGAACGTCATGACTTCAAAACAGGTGGCTCTTTGCCGTGGTTCGATACTATTAGTCAAACCGCTCCTATCAAAACACCAGGGTTGTCTTCAAGTCTAAATCGTCCTGGACAACTTCGATCGCAAACTGGAGCAACAGTTTCTTTAGTTAATTATAAATTACAAACTCTTACTCGAAAAATTTATCAATTATTACAATTAAAAATAGAGATAGAAAGAGAACGTTTAGGACCTTACTATAGAGGTAATATACCTTGGTAAATATATTAGGACTTACGCAGTACAACGTATTTTCGTCATTGCGACCGACAGGGAAGCAATCTCAAATCCTAGTTTTTCCTACCTCATGCGTAAGTCCTGTATATATTATAATTAAATTTTTTAAGGAGAATATTATGGCACAACTTGTTAAAGCTATTTTAAAATGTCAGGATAATGCGCCGGATATTATATTTATGTTTAATCCCAAAGAATTAGTATTTGAAAGAGTCGTCCAAATTGCAGATAATCCTGGTTCAAGAGATAATAATACTGGAGTTCCTAAAGTTAGCTTTTCTCATACTAAACCCTACCAAGTAACAATTAATAATATTTTATTTGATACTTATGAATCTGGATTGAATGTTGTGACAACTTTTATCGATCCGTTTCGGAAAGCTGTAGAATTTGCCCAGGGAAAAGAATCTCCACCTATTTATAAGTTTATTTGGGGAGACCAAATTTATCTTCGGAGTTGTTTTATTGAACGACTCAATTATAAGTTGACAATGTTTCTGAGTGATGGAACACCTGTTAGAGCTGTAATTGATAGTTTAATACTTAAAGAAACAGAGCATAGTAAACCTTCAAAATCACTTGGTTATGATGGTACAAAAAATCAAGTTTCTGATACCCTTTCTCAAGTTCGTCGTGAAATTGATAGTTTAGATAACCGCAAAAAAACTAGAAATAATCGTAAACTTCCCACAGGAATTAATCCTGATAGAAATAGGATAAATAATTATTTTTAATATTAGTTTTGTTGCAAAAACAAGAATAATTAGTGTTAATTAAAACTTTATTTTTTGACTCCTTTTTCTATTCTGCTTAATGAATTATCAATACTTTAGCTAGCTTCTATCTTGGTAATTGCTTCGAGGGGCGAGAGGTTTTCAGAGAGAACAGCTTGAATTCCTGGTAAATATTCGTCCATCATCATCACATTGGCGTAAACCATCTGTTTGATTAATGCAAAACTCAGTCTATCCCCTTGTACGTCAATTCCAGTTTTGTAGCGAATTTCTCCATCTGTGAAATCAAATTCAAAGTTTCCTATAATCATGTCATAGTTGGCACGGGTGATGAATTCTCCAATCGCCTGTCGTTTATTTTCTGGTGTATTAACCGAACAAACAGAATAGAAAACGAACTGTTGTTGTGGTTCCCTAACTTTGGCGTAACAGTCCCAAGTACCATTTTTTCCTTGAAAGGCCAAACGTAAAGCAAAATCACCTTGAATTTTAGTAAATGGCCAGTCATCTTCGGTAAAAAAGTTGAGAACTGTCTGAAACATAGAAGGATTTGGAGAAGATTTTAAGGTAAGTTCTTGAAAAAAGTTAGAAATTTTTCCGACGGTTTCATCGGCAAATTCTTGCATCGCACTATCCAAACTTCCACCAAGGACATCAGTAAAAAAGCGGGTGATATTTTCAGATAATTCTTCACTGGAAATAGAATTACGATTTAAAGTCTGAGGATTGACATAAGACCAAAACGTGCGGTAGCCTATTTCTCCTGAATTTTGATGTTGTACCACAGACAAGGCCAACCAATTTTCAGTTTCTAACAAAGTGTAAGGATGGTCAGTCTCAGGGAGTGTATAGCTGTCTGGTGAGGATGCTTGCTTTTGACTGAGGTTAGAAATATAAAAAGCCGCTTCTTCGGCGTTGATCGCCTGTTGTAGAAGCAGAGGAAGTAAATCAGGTTTGAGAGTGGCTTCAATATGGATATCGAGTTGAGGTTGGAAGTGGCCATTAGTTAACATAGTCCGAACTTCAGGCTTGAGGTTGAACAGTGCTTCAGTGTCAATACTATGGTAGAGTTCAGGAGTAACCCCAAAAGTCAGGCGACACTCGATGATTTCCTCATCCTGTTGAATTAGGGTAACAGTTGCGGTCTGAAGATAAACGGGGGAGTTAGAATTAGGCCAAAGTTGGAAGTGATCGAGGGAAGCAACAGACTGAATTAGCGTACCCATGATAGTTTAGTATTGAATAACCTATGAAGATTCGCGATCGCAATAACTAAAGTATCTCAAAAATGTGGAATACTGTGAAATATTTTCATTGTTCTAGCCGTTGAAAGTCTGATTGATTAAAGTCTGGAAAAAGCTGTGGAATAATTTCTCGAAAGTTTCTTTCTTCTCTGGACATAGTTGCAGAAGGGTCAATGTCTTCAGGGCCAGCAATAGCTAGTTGCCAATACCAAAAACCACGAGATTTAAGTAACAGTTGAAGATAGCCCTCGAAATCTACACCTAATGGTCTAATTCTTCGACCCCGATAGTAATAATAGATTTCGGGATTATCTGAGCCATCTAAATAAAGTCCTGCACAAGCATTGCCAATAAAATAGTCTATGGGATGTAATGCTTTACAAGGATCATTTTCATCAAAATAAATATTATCTTTCCAATCCCTAAATACTTCCTGAATTGGCAATAAATCAATCAATCCAGCGATTAATCCTCCTTCCGGAACTTCCTTTTTCCCTAGCTTTTCCCATTCAATAGTGATACCATTTGCTTCACTATAAAAATCAATCATTGCCGAGGTAAGGTTAAATTTGCTTTGCGCTTCATTTAATTCCTCTTTTGTTGCTGGAGGATTAAAATTATATAGATAAACATCAATAGCAGAGTTATTTTTAAGACTAGCTACCATTGAATGAAATTGCTATATATAACTTGTATTTTTCATAAGTTTTACTCACTGTTATATTGAATTATCTTCATTTGTGAAAAAATTATTGGTTTCTGTGTTTCTGAATCATCCATCACATCAACCAACAACCTGATCAAATAAACCTTTATCCATACTACACCCATTACATTCGCCGGTGGGATCGAGCATATTTTCAATTTCATTATCAGGTGGATTAACATTCTTAGGTATATCTAGTTCGTTTTCATTATTAGGTGTATCTAGTTCGTTTTCATTATTAGGTGTATCTAGTTCGTTTTCATTATTAGGTGTATCTAGTTCGTTTTCATTGTTAGGTGTATCTAGTTCGTTTTCATTATTAGGTGTATCTAGTTCGTTTTCATTATTAGGTGTATCTAGTTCGTTTTCATTATTAGGTGTATCTAGTTCGTTTTCATTATTAGGTGTATCTAGTTCGTTTTCATTATTAGGTGTATCTAGTTCGTTTATACATTCTTCATTTGACAATGATCTTGCTTGACCTAGAGAATTTTGAGCATAACAACCATTATTTCCTGAACTACTAATATTCAATCTTGACTCAATCCTTCTTCCATGGATCTGAGTACCATCCCATACCTCCCTTCCATCAGTATCCAATTTATATGCATAACAAATAAAATCAGCATTAATCACGTTGTTAGTGATATCTCCCTGAGCGAGATAAACTTCTTTTTCATCAACTTCTACTATGTAATGAACCCAAGAATTTTCTGTATCAACCCATCTTTTTACATGTTTTTCTACTTGATTAAGATGCCGTGCATTTGCTGTAGCAGTGATGGGATAAAGATTTTCGTTGTATCCGTTTCCTCCAAGGTGATGATTAAGAAGATGACCTCTTATATAACGCTTGTCACCATCCATGTTTTGATCTGTCGGTAAATAAGCAGTTAGTAATCCGAGATCCTGTGGCCCACTTCCTATTATGTGATAAGGCCCTATTCTCCCTTCCATTTTCTTTCCAACTTCCTGGTCTCCCTCAGGAGTGTTGATCCAACCCGGTGTATATTCCACAGGCTGGGGTGGTAGACCAAAAAGTATATTTAAATCAACTATGATTCGATTTGGTGTCAAGTCAAGTCGGTCCAGAGGATTAATTTCTATGACCAAGGCAGAATCAGGCGTGAGTAGGTTTTCCCACCTAATATCCTTGAGTTGAAATTCTTCTTTAACAGCAGGAAAATGCTTTTCGACTTCTGTTGTCTTTTTAGATTTGTCAAGAATTTCTTGTAATTTGTTCTTAGCAGATTCTAAATCTTCCTCTTTCTCCTCTTCAGATCGATCATTTTCTTCCTCCTGTTCTTCCATTTCATTTTGAGAATTCTCATGATCCCCATGACCATCTGCACCACCACCACCAACACCCACAGCACCACCACCACCACCACCACCACCACCAACACCAACACCAACACCAACACCAACACCAACACCAACACCAACACCAACACCAACACCAACACCAACACCAACACCAACACCAACACCACCACCACCACCACCACCACCACCACCACCGCTACCACCATCATCAGTTTCTTCGCTTTCTGGTGTTTCTTCGCTTTCTGGTGTTTCTTCGCTTTCTGGTGTTTCTTCGCTTTCTGGTGTTTCTTCGCTTTCTGGTGTTTCTTCGCTTTCTGGTGTTTCTTCGTTTTGTGTTGTTTCTTCGTTTTGTGTTGTTTCTTCGTTTTGTGTTGTTTCTTCGTTTTGTGTTGTTTCTTCGTTTTGTGTTGTTTCTTCGTTTTGTGGTGTTTCTTCGTTTTGTGTTGTTTCTTCGTTTTGTGTTGTTTCTTCGTTTTCTGGTGTTTCTTCGCTTTCTGGTGTTTCTTCGTTTAATAAACTTAGGAATGCTGAGAAGAATTGGTAGAAATCTTGTATTTCTTCCTCCGTCAAGGGAGTCATGCTCGGCTTCGTTTGGACTTTGTTGGCTTTGGAGGACTTTTGAACGTTTGATTTTGAGGTTTTCCCTCCCGTCTGCTGAATTGTATGGGTCAACTCATGGGCCAACAACTCCTTCCCACTACTCGACCCCGGATTAAACTTCCCTGAATTAAAGTAAACATCATTCCCATGAGTAAACGCCTGTGCCCCCAACTCCTTATTCATCTGCACCGCCTGGGAGCCCGTATGTACCCGCACATTACCAAAGTCCGCCCCAAACCGCGACTCCATAAAGTTGCGCGTTTCATCCGGTAGAGGACTTCCCTGACCCTGCTGACTAGCTAAACGACTTTCCAGACCGGGTTTGTTTGAAGATTGGCCTTCCTTATTTTGAACAACAGACTGTGGCTCACCAGTCAATTGTCCATGACCAACAGAGGTAACAGAATCGGCCAGCGATCGCATCTGAACTTCAGATTCCTCTTGCTTGGGAGCTAATTCAGTTTTCTGAGATATTTTCTGCTCTGTCTCTGGCATGGCCATAACTTTAGCCGCCACTTTGTCCGCTTCTTGTTCGTATTTGTCCCCCGGTTTCCCGACCGTTAGCTTAGTCTGTAACTTATTCTGGAGCTTAGTCTGAAAAGATTTTGGCCGAACCGACTGAGTTTTGGCTGGAGGTGCTTTAAGAATATCCTCGTCCTCACGGGCTTTCTGTTTCTGAATAGCGCGATTAATCCGACGCTGAAGTTGCGTTTCCTCCTGTTGTTTTTCAAGTTCCTGATGTTGAACAGCATGATTAATTTGCTGTTGCAAATGACCTTGGTCTCGATCTTTATTGAGTTTTTGCCTTTGAATAGAGCGATCGATGCGAGTTTGTAGCTGGGCATCCTTGTTCTGTTCGTCCAGTTTCTGCTGTTGAATTGCTTGATTAACCTTTTGTTGCAGTTCAACCTCTTCTTCTTGCTGTGACGGCTGAGATTGAACATTCAGTTCCTGTTTTTCCTCAAGTTTTGTCTCTTCTTCTAACGTTTCAGTTGGCTCTGCCTTTGTCTGAACTGGAGTTGAATCTTCTTCTTCTAAATCTTCCGGTTGAGAGTCTGCTTTTGCTTGAAGGTCTTCTGGCTTCTCCTTGTCTAGATCATCTTGGGCTTGAACAGTTGAGTTAAGTTTAGGCTGAATATCTTCTGGCTTCTTCTCTAAATCTTCGGGTTCAGATTCTGCTGTAGCCTGAACTGGAGGAATATCTTCTTCTTTTTCTAAATCTTCCGGTTGAGGTTCTGTTTTTGCTTGAATATCTTCAGGTTTCTTTTTCTCTTGTTCCTCTGGCATCGCCTCCCGTTGAACTGAAGACTCCTGACGCATCTGGATATCTTCCTTATCCCGATCCAAGCCCTGATATTCAGCCATTTGAACTTTCATCATCCGTTGTAGCGGTGTATAGGCTCGTGCAGCTCTTTGCCTAATCAATGTTTGGAGGTCAGGCTGTTCTGGCTTTCGTTGAACAGACTCATTGGCCTTCATCTGGAGGCTTTCTTCTTCTGTCTCTGAGGCTTGTCTTTGAACTGTTTGAAGTTGAGCTGAAGTGCCATATAGATGAGGATTTGCAGCTTGGTATCGTGCCGCCCGTTCTCGCATCGTTTGTATATCTTGGGGCTGTGGCTGACTTCTAGGAGTTGCTAAAAAAGGACGACCAGCAAATGGACTTCTTTGTCCAGCATGGGTGTTGGTATCAAGTCCACCTATTTTCTTAGGCTTGACAAAATCATGAGTCATGGTTGATACGTCGCGATTAAGCTGCAATAGTTATCTGTACTATACCATAATTCAACCCAATTGCCACATAATATTTACAAAAGTTAGTTGAATTCACTTCACTACTATGGTTAATTTAAAATAAATACGACTTACGCAGTACAATGTATTTCCGTCATTGCGACCGACAGGGAAGCAATCTCAAATCCTAGTTTTTCGTACCTCATGCGTAAGTCCTGATAAATTTTTTCACTCCTGCTTTTGGCGTCCTTATGAACTCTCAAGAACCTTTCAAATAGTCGATATTAGACATCTCCAATAATAAAAAAGAAAATTAATTATCGTACAGAAATCATCAATTATTTCTCCCTACTCCCTCTTTTATGGAGATGCGTTACATTTCATTAACACACCCTACTGGACTGACACTTTTGCAA
>NZ_JAAHGT010000209.1 GCF_010672385.1 Okeania sp. SIO2F4 | reverse complement strand
TATGCTTTTCGAGTTAATTACCGTCTAGTCATTGCGAGTGGAACGGAGTGGAACGAAGCAATCCCAGATACCTAGAGATTGCTTTCCTTCGGAATGCTCCGCAAACGCTATCGCTCGCAATGACAACAGAGACAAAAAAGCAGGATGTCACACATTCAGTTTTCCGTTTTTCTCCCAGAATCGAATAAAATATATCGAGCGTTCGATATAAATTACTCACCATCCAAAAGATTAGTCACAACAAGAATTTAACTTCTGAGTTCTGACTTCAAACTTCTGACTTCAAGAGGATGCCGTCACACACCCTACCGTTTCCCACTTGCTATTACGAACTAGCTTTTATTGTAATTAAAATCTTCTCTGCTGCACCAGAGGGAACTAGCCATTTTAGTAGCGATCGCTTAATTTCTTCTACTACTTTTTTATCCTTCAATGTAGAAACTTCATCATCTACAATTACTCGGAGTACGCGAGAGTCTTTCACCTCTAACTCCAAAACTATTTCACCATTAATATTTGGTGGTATATTCACATTTTGTAGATGCTGTTGCAGATTTTCTTGCCCTGCTACATCCAATCCTTTTACCTGAATAATTTGTAAGAGAGTATCAGTTAGATTTACAAAGCTTGATTTGTGTTTCAACCTTTTCACCTTTGAAGTCTTTTTTGCCTCCATCCGATTTGTGGGTTGAGGTGCAGCTCGTCGCATCATACTTCCACCTGAAAACGCTCTTGTCTTTTCTGAATACATCCGATTTGTGGCTTCAGGTGCAGCTAGTCGCATCATACTTGCAGATGATTCTACTCTCATAGATTTCAGTTGCGCACTACTAGGTGCCAGAAATTCTGATGTATTTTGTGCAACTGCTGCACCAAAAATTCCCTCATAACTTACTCCTTCTGCCATTTCCACAGGAACTTCCATCGAAATGCTCTTACTGCCAGGTTTAACTCGCACCTCTTCACTAACTGCTACAAACGCCGTATATTCAGATAACAATTGATAACTCAAAGCGGTCTCCGTCACTTTATCTACCATCGACTTTTTATCATAATCAAACATCTGATTCGTCAAATGTTTAATTTTTTGCCTTCCCCAAAGTTGAGCAACTGCCACATTGCCACCTTTAGCAAAATTAATCGGAAAAGTCTGCTGATAAATTTCTCCTCCCCCAGCAATACCATTAACTTGCAACTCACCTGCCACAATATCCTGTTTCCGACCAAACAAAACTAAAGGTTGTTGTGCAAATAAATCTGGAATTGCCACTGGATAAATTTCTGGCGATTCACCCTTACCATTCCAGTTAATCTCAATTTGAGTCAATACAGGATTATTAATTTGCTGGAAAAATTTCTCTGCTACCTCCTGAGTCGGTTCATCCTGTCGCACCACCCTAGCAATACCCCGCCCAATTTCTGCTAAACGGTTAATCAAATATCGGTTCACCGAACTACCAACGCCAAAACTATAAAGTCGGTTACCCGGTTGGAGTTTGTCTTGCACTTCTGCCAATACTGCTTTTTCATTACCAATATAACCATCAGTCAACATCACAATACTCCGCAGTCTTCCCGCAGATGGGGATGGAAAATTTAAAACTTCCCGGATACCATTGAGCATTTGAGTACCACCATTTGCATCTAATTGATTAATATAATTAATTGCAGTGGCAATATTTTTAGGTGTATTGGATAAGGGTGTTTCTGATAATTTTGTGGCTGTATTGGCAAAGTCGATAATTGTGAAAGTATCGTTGGGGTTAAGTCCGTGAATAAAACGGCGCATTAATTCCTGGCATTTGCGTATTGGTTCTCCTCGTTGGGAACCGGAAGTATCCATTAGGAAAACAACATCTTTGGGTACAATTTCATCCTGGCGATACTGTAAAGCTGGAATTAGATAAAGGGCAAAATGTCCGCCACGTTCGTCTGCTTGAGTTAATACTGTTGTTTTGGTATTATTGCCAGCAACTTGATAACGGAGAATGAGGTCTTTATTGGGGATAGTATCTTCATTCGCTAATTTGACTGTAACAATTTCTCCCTGTTCAGATTTCTGAATTTGGTGAGATGTGGAATGAACTTGAAAAATTGGCATCCCGCCATCTATTTCTACAGTCACACCAATATCATGTCCCGAACGAGTCGCCGGAGGAACTATTGGTGGGGTAATTTTACTAGCATCCGGAACTTGGTCTGTATCGCCACTTCCATCTATAGGAGTTCCAGGAATATAACGAGGTCCGACTACCATCGGAAACACAAATTCATAATCCCCACCTTCAAACTTCAGGGAGTCTGTGTAGCGAATAATTACATCTATTTGTTCCCCTGGTTTAATATTGGCAAGAGATTGAGTGAAAATATTGTCGCGCTCTTGTTCGAGTAGTCCAGCAGTGCGACCTTCTTGTTTAGCTTTTTGGTAAATTTGTTTTGCTTCTTCCCGTTTTTTGATATTGCCTTTAATCAGGCGATCGCCTATTTTTATTTCCATTTCATCGACGGCAGCTTCGTCTGGCAGTGGGAAAACGTAAGTTGCTTCTAGGGGTTCGGTGAATGGGTTCTCAAATTTTTGAGTTACTTCGACGCGGGATAGGTTGCCCGCTATTTTGGCTTTAACTTCAGTGTGTTTCAGAGGAAAAGTCAGTTTCTCCTCTGAGGAGAAAACGTATAATCCTGCGAGAGTTGGTGTATTTGTAGGCATAAGTTTGTATGTTCCTAAAGAAATTAATTTGTTTTGTAATACGTTAACTTCTCTTGTAGCACAAGTATTTAAGAATTGTCTGTTAAGAATTGTGTATCATTATGGTTAGCTTAAAAATGTAGGGGGAAAGGTCTTGAAAAGAAATTCGATAGAAATAAAATATTCCTGTTTTGGGGATTGGCTGGGAGTAGAAACATCTAAATCTTATTACTGAATTTTTAATTTATGAAAATGCAAAAAATATCTTTTTGGGGCTCAATTGCCTCGATTATTGGACTTGTGTTTGCTGCTTATTCTTTTACTCATACTGAAACAACTTATAGAAACACCAATACAGAAGGTATACAAGTAATAGCTGGTTCAGGAGAAACTAACGCCAATATAGAAAATACAAAAGAAAAGTAATAAATGGTTCAGGACAGCAGTGATTGCAATGATTGCAGTGACTGCAGTCTAAATAGAATCAATTTCTACAAAAATAACTAATTCATCAACTCTACCTAAGAAAATTTTAATTTTATGGTGTTTAAAGAAATTCGAGAGAAATAAAATCTTCCTATTTTAGGAATTAGTTGGGAGTAGAAGCATCTAAATCTTATTACTTTATTTTTAATTTGTGAAAATGCAAAAAATATCTTTTTGGGGCTCAATTGCCTCAATTATTGGACTTATATTTGCTGCTTATTCTTTTACTCACACTGAAACAACTTCCAGAAACACCAACACAGAAGGTATACAAGTAATAGGTGGTTCAGGAGAAACTAACGCCAATATAGAAAATACACAAGTAATAAATGCTTCAGGACAAACCCAAGTTAATATTAATCCTGAACCTAAAATACCGAGATTTGAAGGAGAAATCGGAAATTATCAGAAAAGTAAGGATTTTACAAATTTTATATTTGAAAATCAAGGAGAAAAAGTTTTCATAAATGCATTTTATATTCCTAATGGTATCAATGAAAGAAGTATTAGTCGTGATGGTTTTAGAGTTGATTATTTCCACCTTTGGGAAAACTGTTTTGAAGAGTTAGAAACCAATGAAGAACCTTCACCACTCAAGTGTGAGGGAGTTGGGTTTTCAATTGATAGGTCTAACTCTCCAAAAGATGCTAATATGTTTTATAATAGAGGTGCATTATATATTAGAGGTTATTTCGCTATCAAAGGTTGTGGTGGACCACATCAAGGAAGTATGGGATGTACTCTTCGTCCCCTCAATCCAGAAGATGTTTAATAAACCAACAGTCTTGTACAGGACTTATGTAAAGCGCTACATAGAGTATGTCAATCTGACATAATTACCTCCAGATTGATCGGAAAATTGTTTGATATATTATTTCATATATTAGTAGTATATAGCAGTTTTCACAAGGGTAGACTACAAAACTTTTTCCTTCTTTCTTCTTCCTTTAAACCCAAATCTCTGTACTCTATATTAATGAAAACTACTATAATATAAAAAAATTAGGTAGACGATTTCCAAACATCCCCTACCTAATAAAAAGTTTATCCCTGCATCCGCGACAAAATCCCTGTTTGCCATTTCAACTTACAAACTGTTCTGTTTATTCTTAGCAAATTTCAATAATTCTTGAGCTTCTTGATAATAAGTTGTTCCTGGTTTGACATTCTCTAACTGATTAATAATTTCCTGTAACTTACTAGCAAGTAAACCTTGATTAGAATTATCAACAGCATATTTTTGCCAATCTGCAATTAAATCTTTACCCCGCTTAAAAGCTGTTCCTGACTCCCTTTCTGCTTGTAAACGCATTTTAGCTTCACTGAGTTTTACCTGATATTCTGCCAATTTAGTTTGTGCTGCTACATAGCTAGGGTTATCTACAGAAATTTTCTGTAATTTACTAATTGCTTGTTCCCATAAACTCACCGCTAGTTGCAATTTCTGTTCTGGATAAGGTTCATCTTCAGAAATTTTGCCTGCTTGCAAAACAAATTGTCTCGCTGCTTCAATTATCACATCACTGCGTTTACTACCATTAGCTAAACCCACCTCTGCTTGAAAATCTCGCTTAGTTGCTGCTAACTGTGGTTTTGCCATTTTTGCCGCAACAGTAGTAGGTGGAATTTGTGCTAACTTATCTATTCCAGTTTGCCAGTTAGCGATCGCCTCATTTTTTTCTGTTGAGGTTCCAGCTTCGAGATATTGTTGTTTAGCTGTGGCAATTGTTTGTTCCGCCTCCGTCAATAATGTTTGAGCATTTTTTTCTTGAAATACCTTCGCTTCCATTCGCCCTATCTGTTTTCTCGCTGTTTCAAATTCATCTAATGTAAATTTCCAAGAACAACTAAAAAAAGTACAGTATCTTTCAGGATAATAACCTAAAAACCAAACAGGCAATTCATCAAGATGTTTTTGTGCCAAAGCAACTTTCTCCGCACCAAAATTAATATCTGCACTAGAAGTTGCCTTATTAATTAATTGGTCTGCTTGTTCAACATTAGCGATCGCCTCTCGATAGTTATAATCCATATTTATATAACTAGGAATCAAAATTATTGGTGCTACTCTCGCCACAGGTTTACGAATCATTGGATAGGGTAAATTTGCTACCCAAACTATCCCTGCCATTCCCACTAATGCAGCAGGTATCCAAGCAATTTTACTCAACATTCCAGATGGTTTATTTACTTTAGCTGCTTTCTGAATAACTGTCTCACTAAAATTAGGAAATTGGTCTTTTACTAAATAACTTAACTCTTCTTCTTTTAGGGGTTCTCCGGATTGGAATCGTAACTTATCCAATCTTTTCATTACTATACTTTTTCCCACTTCCCCAACCAAATCTTCCTTGGCACATTTGTCAACTTCTACCTCTAATATTTTATAGGCTCGGTCATATAAACGTGGCATATCTTTACCTCTAGATTTATTACTTATATTATACTCGGATAATCAGTGGAGCAACACATCTAAAACAGTGCAATGGTTTGTTATGACCGATTTTGAAACAATTCTGATAGCTTAAATTTTAACCCTCTAATGCACCCTACAATCATGAACTTTTTAGCTATGTCAGTCTAGTAGATTGCGTTAAGGTACAACTCAACATATATAACTTATTGTTGGGTTTCCTTTGTCAACCCAACCTACAAAGTGTCAATACTTTTTTATTATTGTAAGCATTTAAGAGAATATGATTTATCAGGAAATAACTAGGTTTAAATCATGTTTCTTTAGTAATAAATTAATTACGAATTTACTCGAAGATATACCTAATGACTGCCCAATCTAAAAACAAACTAATTACCTCTCAACAATATCTGGAATGGCAGGAAAAACAAATGATTAAATATGAATATATTAACGGTCAAGTTTTTGATATGACTGGAGGAACTATTCCTCATAATTACATTGCGGTTAATTTAATTACGGTCTTAAAAAATCATCTGTGGGGTAAAGTGAAATATCAATGGCAGATGCTAAACTTGGAGTTTTTGAAGGCGGACTTTTTTATTATCCTGATGTAATAGTTATATCATGTCCGGATAATGAGTGATAGAACTCCGTTCTGCTGACCTGTTTCATGTCGCGTTTGCGTGATTGTTTCCGTAGGAAAGCGAAACAAAAAATTTTTGTTTGTAGTATTGCTCTAGCCCTGAATTATAGATATTGCTCAAGCCCTACTACAAGCTTTAATTATAACTATTCAACCAGACATGATATTACTTGCAAGGAACAAGATAGAGGCGCAAGTAAAATTATTTATTATCCTTGCTTAATTGCTGAAGTTTTGTATCCAGGTACTCAAGCAATTGAACGCGGTAAAAAGTTTCAAAATTATCGTCGTATTTATACTATGAAAGAATATGTTTTGATTGATGCACAACAGATGATGGTTGAATGTTTTCGACTTAATCAAAATGGCATTTGGGAACTTTCTAATTACGGAGAAAAAGATGAGGTAAATTTAACTTCTGTAGAGCTGAATTTTCTGATTGACGTACTTTATGAAGATGTAGTTTTGGAGGAACAGTCTAGTAGGTTGGGTGAAGCGATCGCGCCACCCAACAGATACTTATGGTTTTCACCTAACAAGTGGGAAATATCTATTGTTGTTGGGTTTCGGTCCCTCAACCCAACCTACATTCTGACTAATTACGGAGAAAAAGATGAGGTAAATTTAACTTCTTTAGAGCTGAGTTTTCCGATTAAAATGCTTTATGAAGATGTGGTTTTGGAGGAATAGTCTAGTACCTTGGGTGAAGCGACAGCGCCACCCAACAGATACCTATGGTTTTCACCTAACAAGTGGGAAATATCTATTAGACATAGGCGTGATAATCAAAAATAAAATCAATTATTCTTTCCCCCCTACTCCCGTACTGGCGATTCGCGTAATTAGGAGCATTCCGTAGGAAATCGCCCCTACTCCCTCTTTTTCGGAGTGGTCTATTGTTGTTGGGTTTCAGTCCGTCAACCCAACCTACATTCTGACTAATTACGGAGAAAAAGATGAGATAAATTTAACTTCTGTAGAGCTGAATTTTCCGATTGACGTACTTTATGAAGATGTAGTTTTGGAGGAACAGTCTAGTAGGTTGGGTGAAGCGATCGCGCCACCCAACATATACCTATTCGGAGTGGTCTATTGTTGTTGGGTTTCAGTCCGTCAACCCAACCTACATTCTGACTAATTACGGAGAAAAAGATGAGATAAATTTAACTTCTGTAGAGCTGAATTTTCCGATTGACGTACTTTATGAAGATGTAGTTTTGGAGGAACAGTCTAGTAGGTTGGGTGAAGCGATCGCGCCACCCAACATATACTTATGGTTTTCACCTAAATTGTTGTTGGGTTTCGGTCTCTCAACCAAACCTACACTTGTGCTTTAGAAAATCCCAAGCAGCTATAAAGAGGATAAAATTTTCCTCTCTTCATTGTTTTAATTGTTTTAATCACTTTTTAGTCTGAGCGTATTTCTTTATGCTGCCTAGCATAAAACCACCTAGTGTGATAGGCTCCCAGGAGGGATCTTCTACAGCGGTTTTCATTTCAGTAGACCACAGTAGGGACTAACCATGGTTAGTCCCTACTAGGTTTTGGTTGTGAAGATGTGGTTCATCAACTTACAGCGGTTTTCATTTCAGTAGACCACAGTAGGGGCGAATGGCCATTCGCCCCTACAGGGTTTTGATTATGACGATGTGGTTTACCAATCTGAAAAGGGCTGTAAAAAGCGCTCTAAAGTCATTGGGACAGTGATTGAAGTAAAAACACCACCGGGGAAATAGGCCCCAGTCGTAACCCCGGATCCAGGATCAGGAGGGTTTAAATTAATAAAAGAGCTGAATAAAGGATCAATTGTTAGATCCGCAGTTAAATTAAATTCAGATCGCTGCAGTGAGAACTTCGGCGTAATTTGCAGGTCAAAGCCACCATCACCACCGGAGACAAATGATAGCTCCTTGATGGACAGCTCCTCGAGGGTGTTGGCTTCCAGGTCTGCGAATTGGATTTGGTTGGGTCTACTCAGGCTTGGTTTGCTTGGTGAGGGAGTTTTCCAAAGTTTCTTGGGAGATTTTTTGCGGTTCTGGTTCGCCATAAGATTTATTCGATCAAAAACCAATAAGAGTTAGTATGACAGACACAACAGGAAATTAAATGCCACATTGGCATCTTTTACCAACATCTGGAACACCACTTGTGAGATTAGAAATACCAAAACGCCAAATTAATCTTGGCAGGAAATCCGAGTTGAAATGTTTATTGCATTGATTGGAGAGTTTGTTCTCAAATCCTGCGATTAGCCAAACAGATTTTGAGCCGTGGTGCGACCCAGTAACCTTATTTTCCTTTTGAGATGCTTTGCAACTTCAAAACTTCTGCTGGCTCTGACTTCAGGAATACTTCTGAGTTCTGACTTCTAACTTCTGACTTCTCTGCGTGCCAGGTATCGCTGTTGAAAAGCACAGAGGAGAAAATTCCCCTCTCTTCATTGTTTTAATCACTTTTTAGTCAAAAGTCTTTAGTCATGCTGCTTAGCATAAAACCACCTAGTGTGATAGGCTCCCAGGAGGGATATTCTAGAAAGTGATTGAAGTAAAAGTAGTGGGAGTAGAGGCGCAGAGGAAAGAGGCATGGGTCAGCGGTTCACCATGGGGAAGAGGGGCAAGATTAATTTTAATTGATGGTTTGATTGACCCATCAGGTGCCAAGTTCAAGTTAAGTTGATCCACAGTTAATTTAAATGTTGTATTCAGATTGATAGTTTTGCCGCCGCCGGAGACAAATGATAGCTCCTTGATGGACAGCTCCTCTAGAGTGTTGGCTTCCAGGTCTGCGAATTGGAGGTTGGGTCTACTCAGGCTTGGTTTGCTTGGTGAGGGAGTTTTCCAAAGTTTTTTGGGAGATTTATTGGTGTTCTGGTTCAGCATAAGATTTATTCGATAAAAAACTACAATGGAGTGAGTATGACAGACACAACAGGAAATTAAATGCCACATTGGCATTTTTTACCAACATCTGCAACACCACTTGTGAGATGGGAAATGCCAAAACGCCAAATTAATCTTGGCAGGAAATCGAAGTTGAAATGTTTAACTAGATGAATTGGGGAGTTTGTTCTCAAATCTTTCGATTAGCCAAACAGATTTTGAGCGGTGGAGCGACCCATTCATTAATGGATAATGGATAATTGATAATTACCTCTGGTTAAAACCGCTCGGGAATTGAGTATAAGGAAACATTATTTCTTCTCTCAAGGGGAGATTGGATATGGCGTTTCGGCTGTCGCCGACATGAAAAGCGTTCGCGGCTCTGCAAGAGCGGGAAACCTCGCCATCCCATCCTGACGGAATGCTCCGCAAACGACCGCTTTTCCCCTTGAAAGGGGAGGCAGAGTAAGCTGAATTATTTAATTAATAATTAATAATTGTTAATTATTCGGTAATACCCTTACCTGAAAAACTTTTCTACATTTTATTGAGTAGGAATGTTGCATACACTACGGACGTTGGATGCAACGTCCCTACAGTTATATTGGTTTACTCAGTCATTACTCTCCGTGCCAATCTTTCCGAGTCAAATTATGAGATTGCTTCGGCTGAAAATCTGCTTTTCCCAGAAGGTTAATTTATTCTATTATCGCCTCGCAATGACAACATTAGACAGTTGAATAATTTTTGATTGTCCTGCATTGTAATGGTGAATATATATATTTTTTAATTTCTTCCCATACTTCCCATACTTCCCACACTTTCTCTACCATTACTATGCACCACCACCTAATTTTAAACATATCGAGTCAAATTCACCCGATAACGTTCTTTTTTTGTAATCGCAACATCCCCTACTTCTAACCTCCCTTTACCTCGAATAGCAATTAAATCTCCAGACTTAACTTGATAACTTGCCTGACTAATTTCTTTCCAATTAACTCTCACATCTCCCCCTGCAATAAAATCAACCATTTTACTCCGAGACATTCCAAAACCTGCCGAAGCAACTGCATCTAATCTCATGGAAGCTTCCACAGTTGTTAACTCTTTCTTTTTCGGTTCTCTTATTCTTAAATCACTCAATTCTATGGGTTTAACTTTAACAGGAACAGACCGAACTTGTTGGAGATTCATCTCTAAATATTCCACCAGTTCAGGAACAACAATTGCTTGGGCACCTCGTTCTCCCAAAACAATAATATCTCCCGTTTTTTCTCTAACAATTCCAGTACCTAACATCGAACCAAGAAAGTCTCGGTGAGTAGCAGTATCAAACAGAAAATTTCCCTCAATATTAATAGCTTTTAATTCCACACTCGAAATATCAATAGGTAAATCTGAACGAGCGATCGCTAATCTTTTTCGTTCAGCTTGAGGATAACCACCCCATGAAACTATTTCTACTTCGGTTAACTTTTGAAAAATTCTTTCTGCTTCAAATATTTCTGGTGGAGATAAAAAATCACTCTGAGTAATTTCCCAAGTTTTAATAGCTTGTTCAGCTAAGTCTATTATTCTGGTAATAGTTTCGCGATTTTCGATTCCTTTGAGAAGTTCTTCTTTTGGTAACATAATTATTATTATTAAGGTAAAAAGGGCGAAGTTATAAATCTCACATTGTCATTGCGAGGCGGCGATCAAACAAGTTAATTCCCAGGAGAAAGCCTGAAGTTAGCCGAAGCAATCTCACATATACTGTGATGCTAAAGATTCCCACGGGGGGTAATGATTAAATAAACTAAAATATCTACTTTCCCATCCCCCCTCGCAATGACATTCATAGATAAAAAAGCTAGTAGTTTTACATTTAATTTATCAACCAGCTATCATCTTAGAAGTTAAAGTTATAAATCTCACATTGTCATTGCGAGGCGACGATCAAACAAGTTAATTTCCAGGATCAAGCCTGAAGTTAGCCAAAGCAATCTCACAGATACTGTTATAGAACCCATTTGGGATCTATGATTGGGAGTTTGGTAAGTGTGGTCTGTGTGGTCCGTGTGGTCCATGTGGTCCGTGTGGGGAGATGGGGAAATGGGGAGATTGGAGCATTTTTCTACTTTTTTCCCCTATTTTATTTCTCAATCCCCTGTCTCCTTTGGCAAAAACCCTCACCTTTGCGGAGATACCCTTAGGGGTAAAAACAGAAGCTGAAATATTACTTAAATATACTTAAACTTACTTTTTTGGCAAATTTTTAGTTGTAAATGGCAAAGCTTATGTCATACTTAAATTATTAGGTGGAGTTCCCACCGATTTTAAGCCTGCTCTTGAAGATAAGTTACAGCCCATGGGGCAGTGGTCTTCATTGAAGCAGGAAGCTTGTCTCCAAAGCTCAAACATCAGTTTGGGTAAGTTTGGGTAAGTTCAGCAGAACGGTTTCTATATAACAGATTGCTACGGGGGGTAATTATTGAATACCTAAATAATTGTTTTCTCAATCCCCCCTTGCAATGACATTCATAAAGGTCATGTTGCCATATCTCATCTTACACTTCCCCAACTTCCTCCTGACTCCTAAAAAATCTCCTAACTTTCCGGTGCAGTATATCCTTGAATATTCTCCGGTTTAAACTGATATAAAGTACGAGTTGCCAGACGAGTCAAAGCTTCCGAACCCCGAATAACAACTAAATACTTACCTGCGTTGAGGCGGTTACGATAAGATACATACCGAGATCACCAGGAGACGAATTTAGACCTTCTGCGATAGCCTTGGCGAATATTTCGGTGCCTGCCGGAGTGAATTCGGGATGATCATGGCAAATGCTGAGGACTCTCATAGCGCGCCCTCCTGGGTTAATGTCTGC
>NZ_JAAHGT010000208.1 GCF_010672385.1 Okeania sp. SIO2F4 | reverse complement strand
CATCACCTGGTTCATTGATTCCGCCAGCGGATTGGCAGGCAGCGTTTTTCTGTTGATTGGGGCGCTTATCATCGCCGGTGTGATGCTGGCCTGGGCCAGATTTTTTACCATGTTTGTACGAAACTTTTTAGGATTTTCCTTAGTAAGTCTTTTAGTTTCAGCTCCTCCAGTTAATCACTCGCAACCTAAATTGACAACTCAGATGGAATCAGAGCCATCACAATTGTTGGCAATAGATTTTCCCCCATCCGATTCAAGAGGTGCGCCATCTAGAACTAGAGGAGCTGGGTCTCGTGGTCCGTGTAATCCAATAATAGAAGAAAAATTAGGAGTTAATCTAACTGCTGTAATGCCAGAAAATAATATAGGTACAACAGTTAGTCCTAACCCAACTGTCTATCTATATGTTCCAAAAAGCAATAAACAAAACGCAGAATTTGCTGTATATGATTGGACAAATAGAGTCAGAGAACCAATATACATAACCAATATATCTTTGCCCAAGTCTGCTGGAATTGTCAAAGTAAATTTGCCAAAAACTGTTGAATTACAACCTAATAAAACTTATGTTTGGCATTTTGGTATAATCTGCGATCCAGACCAGCGTAGTTTAGATTATTATATTAACGGATGGTTACAACGTACCTCTCTAACTCCAAAAACAGAAGCTAAATTGAAAGAACTGGAGGAAAAACCATTAGAGCAAGCCAAACTCTATGCTGAATCATCCGTGTGGAGTGAAACAATAACAACTTTAGAAAAATCTCGTGCAGCTTATCCTAATGCCTGGAAAGAACTTTTACAATCAGTAGGACTAGGAAAAATTGCGGATAGCCAAATCTTTGATTTTTCTCAAGAAATACAATCCTATTAAAGATAATCACAATTGTTAAATTATCCTGAAGATTGACACGAAAAAATGACTGGATAAAGTTAGCTGGCCAATTTAAACAGCTAGTTAAATAATGAATCGCGACATTTTGATGCTACTAATATCTAGTTTAATATCTATAGATTAAAATTTGAAAATTTTGCTACTCTTGGATACTATTTTCAAGATATTTAGGATATTTAAGTTTAATAGATTTATTCAACACCTTTTGACAGGGAACAACCTCTTAAAAATTTTGTATAGGATTAATACCCTTGAGTATAATATGAATTAGCTTGGTTTTTGTTTTCTGTGATTTAAGTACAACCTTCAAAAGTTTTCAATATTTATGTAGATATGTTTAAGTTTGTCCAATTATTTAGCTTCAGTAGTTAACCCTGAGTGAAATCTCGTTATGATTTTCTAGGAGCAAGATTCAAATTATTCATCTGGCAGTGGCGCGGGGTGTGGATAACTACTCCGTGCATAACTACCTTTGTTATCCTACTACGCCTAACCGGAATATTACAGTCATGGGAGTGGGGTACATACGATTTTTATATCCGAAACAGACCTTTACCTACACAGGATCGGCGTATTGCCATAATTGGCATTGATGAAGCAGACGTACACAAAATAGGTCAACCCGTTCTTCCCGATGCTACATACGCCAAGCTACTGGAAAAACTCAAAGCTATGGAACCTAGAGCTATTGGTTTAGATATTTATCGAGATTTACCTGTACCACCTGGTCATGAAGAATTAATTAGAGTCTTTAAAAACACTCCGAATTTAGTTGGTATCCAGAAAGTAGTAGGGGATAACAAACGAGAAGGAGTAGCACCACCACCAGCTTTAAAAGAAAAAGGACAGGTAGGGGCAAATGATATGGTGGTCGATGCAGATGGCCGAGTCAGAAGGGGTTTATTTTACTTAGATAATCAAGATGGGGAAACTATCCATAGTTTTGCTCTGCATTTAGCATTGCATTATTTAAAAAAGGAAAATATTAAAGCAGAAATAGTAGAGGGAACGAATAACTGGCGTATAGGAAATCAAGTCTTCATTCCCTTTGAAAAAAATGATGGTGGCTATGTAAAAACTGATGCAGGTGGCTATCAGTTATTAATCAACTATCGAGGGTCTAATGGTTATTTTGAAATTGTTAGTCTCACAGATATTCTTGAAGACCAAGTACCTCCAGACTGGGGAAGCGAGCGCATCATTCTCATTGGAAAAGTAGGAGAAAGTTTTAACGATCTATTCTATACGCCATATAGTAGTAGTTGGTTAAACTTGCCAAAACCAATGACAGGAGTAGAGCTTCAAGCAAATTTTATTAGTCAAATTATTAGTGCTGCCTTAAATGAACGTTCCTTAATCAGAACTTGGTCTGAACCCCAGGAATGGTTATGGATTTTTATTTGGTCTGGATTTGGAGCTACAGCTACATGGCACTGGCGAAATCAAACAAAACAATTTTTATCATTAGCTTTATTTAAACACCTCGCTCTAGAAATATTTATTTTATTTGGTAGCACTTATATTGGTTTTATTTATGGTTGGTGGATTCCCATTGTACCACCTCTATTAGCATTAGTAGGTGCTTTCTTTGTCATTACAGGTTATGTTGCTGGTACTGCTAGTGGGATTAGAAAAACTTTTTGCCGTTATCTTTCCCAGGAAATAGTCAGTAATTTATTGGAAAGTAAAGAAGGTTTAAAAATAGGTGGTAAAAGACAAACTATTACTGTATTAGCTTCTGATTTAAGAGGATTTACAGCTCTTTCAGAGAAACTATCTTCAGAAGATGTAGTAGAAATTATTAATATTTATCTGCAAGATATATTAAAAATAATCACAGACTATGGCGGTAATATTGACAAGTTACTTGGCGATGGAATAATGGTTCTTTTTGGTGCTCCAATAGTTAGGGAAGATGATGCGGAAAGAGCAGTTGCTTGTGCTTTGGCAATGCAGTTAGAAATGGAATCTATTAATAAGAAAATTCAAGTCTTAGGATTACCAGCTTTAGAGATGGGTATTGGTATTAATACAGGGGATGCGGTAGTCGGAAATATTGGTTCTGAAGAACATACAGAATATACTGCTATTGGTTGGGAAGTTAACCTAGCTTTTCGGGTAGAAACCTATGCCATCGGGAATCAAATCTTAATTTCTAATTCTACTAAAGAAGCGATCGGTATTTCAGAATTAAGAATAGATAGTATGAAGGAAATCAAGCCTAAAGGAATGAGTAATCCAATCAATATTTATGAAGTAGGAGGTATTGCTGGTAAATATAATCTGTTTTTACCAAAAGAACAGGAAATATTATTAATGTTAGAAAAACCAATTCCTATCTTTTATTTGATTGTAGAAGGCAAACAGATTAGTAATACTGTATTTAAAGGAAATTTAGTCAAGCTTTCTCAGAGAGGTGCAGAAATAGAGATGAATAAATCTACTTCAACAGATTCAATACCATTACCTTATAGTAATATTCAACTTAATTTATTGAAGCCAGATAATCAATCATTTATGAGCGAACATATTTATGGGAAAGTTTTAAAAGTAGAAGAAGCATCAAAGACTTTTTATATTCGTTTTACTTTCAAGCCTCAATCTGTTATTCAACAACTTGATAGTTTATATCAGTCTTCTTTAAAAAGATAAATAAAGCCACTCCATTCATGGAGAAAAAGCGGTCGAAGGATGGGGATGTTTCCCGCTCTTACAGAGCCGCTGCGCAATTTAAGTCGCTCCGCGAAACGCCATATCCAATCTCCCCTCGAGAAGAAAAAAAAATCCTTTTAGCCCAATCCTATCCGTTATAAGAAGAGTTCATTAATGGATAATGGATAATGGATAATTACAAGAAGGTTAAAACCGTACGGGAATTGAATATAAAGAAATATTATTTCTGTTTTTCCCCTTGAAAGGGGAGGCTTTTAACCAAGGTATTTCATTAATAATTAATAATTATTAATTATTAATTGTTGAACGATTTTTTAAGATGAAAGATAGCTATTATAAGGAGTCTAGGTGTCCTAGAGCTGAATAGCTATCTTTGCAAGAAAATTTTGGTAGATGAGATGGAATATCAATGTTCTTCTACATAGTATCTCTGCAGTTTCTACTAAAGTTATCAGATAGAAGGAGGAACTTTAACCATTCAGACTCAACGGCTCAGTTTACAAGATGGAACTCAAATATCTACATCTACTTTTGGGAAAGGCAAAGCTGGAAACTTGATGGTACAAGCAGAGGAAATTAAACTTATTGGTATTAGTGAAGATAAGTTTAATAGTGGTTTGTTTGCTTCTGTCCAAGATGGAGCTACCGGCCAAGGAGGGAACCTCACAATTGAAACTCAAAGTTTGAGTATACAGGATGGAGGCTTTGTAGGTGTTTTAACCCGTGGTGCAGGCAATGCTGGAGAACTTAATATAAAGGCTAAAGAAATTGAAGTTATTGGTCGTTCTGGTGATGGTATTTTCCCTAGCAATATCTCCGCTAGTGTAATAAACCCATTTGAAGGTAGAGCTACTGGTAATGGTGGAGACATATTCATTGAGACTGATAGTTTAACAATTCAGGATGGGGCGATAATTGATGCTGTCACTGAGGGAGATGGGCCAGCCTGACAAATTTCGATTCAAGCTAATGATAATATTACTATCTCTGGATTTAGTTCTCTAGCAGGTAACTCTAGTGCCATTACTGCTACTACAGCATTAGGTGCAACCGGAAAGGGTTGTAATATAGAAATTACTACTCCTATCCTGAATATTGATAATGGTGCAGTAATTACTGCTAGAAGTACCAGCGATTTTGATGGAGGTAATATTATTCTGAATGTCAATACCTTAAATCTAACAACAGGTGGGCAAGTTCTGACTTCTAGTTCCAGTAGTGGTAATGCAGGTAAAATAAAAGTAAATGCCAGCGATCGGGTCTTTATCTCAGGCATCGACTCCAACTTTAACGACAGACAAGAAGTAGTAGAAGGAGAATTAGATACCGATAGTCCCGAAAGTGCTATCGCATCTCGTGCCAGAGATAATAGTGATGCGGGTTCAGTCACGCTCAATTCTCCTCTCCTAAAAGTAGAAGACCAGGGAATAGTCACTGTTAGTAGTTTTGGTGAAGGTGTAGCAGGTTCACTGAATGTTAACGCCCCATCTATTGAACTGAATAATGGTACTTTGAGTGCAGAAACTAATGCTGGAGACGAAGGTAATATTACGATTAACTCTTCACACATCAGTTTAGAAAATAACAGTCAAATTACTACCAGTGCTACGGAGGATGCCACAGGAGGCAATATTACCATTGATACTCAGTTTATCGTCGCTAGAGACAATAGCCAAATTACTGCTAATGCTGTAGAAGGTCAAGGCGGTAACATTTCTCTTACTGCAGAAGGTGTGTTTTTTGACAATTCCAGTCAAATTACTGCCAGTTCAGCATTAGGTATTGATGGCACGATTGATATCAACACTCAAGTAGACCCTACTCAAGGTGTTGTGGCATTATCTCCTGAATTAGTTGATGCGGAGTCTATTATAGCACAAAACTTATGCTTGCCAAGTCAAGGCAGAATAGCAAGTAGTAGTTTTGTGATTACAGGTAAAGGTGGTTTACCTCCAAACCCCAATCAAGCATTAACGGTTTTAAGGGGAGTTGTTGACTGGGAAACAGGGGATAGGAAAATTATATCCGGTGGTAAAGAACCGACTGTGGTAGTCTACCAAAGGCAAGAGAGTAAAAAATTACCAGAAATTCGTCGAGCTACTGGTTGGGTAATGACTGAAGAAAGTAATATTACACTGACATCTACTTCACCCAGTTTTAAAACGGGTAGTTTACAATTAATTCATCCAGGTTGTTATCTATTTTTACCAACAATATTTGATAATTCTTAGTAATTGTTGTTTGAATCACTTTAACTAACGATATTAATTAGATAACTATGAAATTAAAATCTCTGTTTACTTCCGTAAGTTTCACATCTGGAATGTGGTTAATTTTTCCTATCTTATTTTGCCAAAAACAAGTCAATTCTCAAATAATACCAGACCAAACATTAGGGGAAGAAAGCACAATTATTAGGAATATTGACCAACTCAAAAAACAAATAGAAGGCGGCGCAATTAGAGGGTCAAACTTATTCCACAGTCTGCAAGAATTTAACGTACAAGAAAATCAAAGCGTCTACTTCACCAACCCAGCCGGAATTGAAAATATATTAACTAGAATCACAGGTAATAATGCTAGTAATATATTAGGAAAACTAGGAGTAAATGGAGCAGCAAACTTATTTTTAATCAATCCCAACGGGATATTTTTCGGACCCAACGCCACTCTAGACATTCGTGGTTCATTTATCGCCACAACAGCCGACGAAATCAGATTAGGAGAAAATGGATTATTCAGTGCCATAAACCCTCAAAGCAGTAACTTATTATCTGTAGAACCATCAGCCTTATTCTTTAATCAAATAGCAACCCAAACAGGAAATATTATTAACCAATCAACAGCAACAGAAACAGGATTACAACTCCCCACAGGAGAAACCCTAGGATTAGTAGGAAATCATGTCATAATTGATGGTGGAAAACTCACAACAGAACAAGGAAGAATCGAAATAGGCAGCGTTGGAGACAATAGTTTAATCAAATTAGAAAACACAGAAAATAATTATATATTAAATTATTCAGAAGTAGAAAAATTCAACAACATTGAACTAAAAAATAATGCAATAGTAGACGTAAGTGGAGAAGGAAGTGGAGAGATACAAATACAAGGAAAACAGATACAAATAAAAGAAAAATCAAGAATTCTAGCCAACACATTAGGAACCCAACTAGGAGGCAACATATCATTAACTGCCAGCGAATCAATAGAAGTAAATGACAGCCTAGTAGATGCCGATGTCGGACTAGGTGCAACAGGGAATGGAGCAAGTATCACAACCAATAGTCCAGGTTTAACACTCACAAGTGGAGGACAAATTAGCACAGCAACATTTGGAACAGGAGCAAGTGGAGAACTAACAGTAAACGCTCAAGAGATAGTAGCAATAGGAGCATCATCAGACGGTGAAAACCTCAGTGGTTTATTTACAGATGTATTGCCAGGAGCAACAGGTAGAGGCGGAAACGTTACCATCAACACCCAGAACCTCAAACTATTGAGTGGAGGACAACTAGGAGCCAACGTATTTGGAAATGGAGTTGGTGGAAACCTAACAGTAAACGCCAAACAAATAGAAGCAAGAGGCACAATACCAGTAGAAGCACCCCTACCACAACAACAACTACTGCTGCAAGCCCTAAATGGTCAATTTCCCAGTGGAATTTTAGCCATAGTCATACCAGAAGCAACAGGAAATAGTGGTAAATTAACAGTAAATAGCGATCGCATTCTCTTAGAAAATGGAGCACAAATAGGAACAGGAACATTTGGTTCAGGGAAAAGTGGAGAACTAGCAATCAAGGCAACAGATATAGAAGCAGTAGGAACATCAGCAGATGGGTTATTGCCAAGTAGTTTTTTTAGTTCAGTCTTATTTGGAGCCACAGGTCAAGGTGGAAATATCAATATTGAGACACAAAGTTTGACTCTAGAAGATGGGGGGAAAGTAATAGCGGGAACATCTGGAGTAGGAAATAGTGGAGATGTAACCGTAAAAGCTAAAGAAATTAACTTACAAGGTAGTTCTGGTAATGGTCGGTTTGCCAGTAGTATTGAAGCATCCGTCGAAGACTTATCAGACCTAGTTCCTGGGGCGTTGGGTAGTGGAGATGGAGGGCAAGTATTAATAGAAACTGAGCGACTGAGTATGGAAAATGGAGCCACAGTTAGTGGTAGCACATTTGGGGAAGGGCAAGGTGGAAGTATTGAAATCAATGCTATTGACATTGATGTTAATAACAGTGTCATTAGTGCTGAGAGCAATGATAATAATAGTATCGCTAGAATGACCATTGGAGATGGAGGAAACTTAAGCATTAATACTCAACATCTCAAACTCAAAAATGGTGGCAGACTCCTAGCATCGACATCAAGTGGAGGTCAAGGGGGAAATATTACAATCAATGCCACAGAAATGGAAGCCTTTGGAATTTCACCAGATGGCCAATTTCCCAGTGGTATAGACAGTCGAGTCCAACAGGGAGCAACAGGAAACGGCGGCAACTTAACCATAAATACCCAACGTCTAATACAAACAGATGGAGCATCAATTCAAGCCGGGGTTCTCAGTTCTGGTCAAGGGGGCAACGTTACAATCAATGCTACAGAGATTGAATTATCTGGTAGCGCTGCAAGTACAAACTTATTTCCAGAATTATCACCTCTGATCCTAAGCATAAACGGTGAAATTTCTAGTTCTTTATTGGTAACTGTTTTGCCTGGGGCAACAGGAAAAGGTGGAAACTTAATAATCAATACTGAAAATCTAACCGTGCGAGATGGAGGATTAATTGGTACAGGAACATTGGGTTCAGGAGAAAGTGGAGATTTAACAGTAAAAGCAACAGAAATTAATTTGATAGGTACTAACCCTACCGGTCAACTTCCTAGTACTTTGTTTACTTCAGTTTTGTCAGGAGCAACAGGCAATGGTGGTAACTTAACCATTGATACCGAACGCCTCCACCTGAGAAACGGTGGCCAAGTCAGAGCAGGTACATCTGGTAATGGTAAAAGTGGAGATTTGACTATACGAGCCAAAGATATTGAAGTCACTGGTCGTACTTTTGACATCACTGGTCGTGCTGATGATAATGGAGTTGGTAGTGGTATATTTGCTAGTGTAGAAGACTTAACAGAGTTATCTTTAGGTCTGGGTAAAGGGGATGGGGGTAACGCATTCATTCAAACAGAACGCTTAACAATTTTAGACGGAGCTGAAGTTAGTGTCATAACTGAAGGTGAGGGTAAAGCTGGAAATCTAACCATTAACGCCACCGACAATATTACTCTTTCTGGAGTCAGCGACCTTACAGGTAACTCCAGTGCTATCACTGCTGGCAGCGAACCAGGAGCAACACAAATAGGTGGAAATCTGAATATTACTACTCCCACCCTCAATCTCAGTAACGGTGCTGTGGTTACTGCCAGAAGTCGCAGCAATTCTAATGGTGGTAATATTTCCTTAAATGTCAATCATCTCAACCTTACCAGTGGTGCTCAAATTCTCACTTCCAGTTTCAATGACGGTAATGCTGGAACTATTAACATTAATGCGGATACTGCTATTACTCTCTCTGGACGTGATGTGAATTTTAAGGATCGAGTGGCTAACTTTCAACCACAAAACATTGATACTGATGGTGCAGAAACAGCTATTACATCTCGTTCTCGTGGTAATGGTAACGCTGGCTCCGTTACCATCAATACACCCACTTTGAGAGTAGAAGACACGGGTACGATCGCTGTCAGTAGTTCTGGTAGTGGGGAAGCAGGTTCCCTGTTTATTAATGCTCCATCTATTCAGCTCAACAATAGTACTCTTAGCGCTGAAACTGCTGCTGGAAAGCAAGGCAATATTAGCATACAAGCTTCAGAAATTAACCTCCAAAATCAGAGTCAAATTACTACAAATGCTACCAATACAGCCACAGGTGGGGATATTCATATTGAGACAAAATTTTTAATTGGTTCAGACAATAGCAACATTAGTGCCAATGCAATAGTTGGTGAAGGTGGTAATATTTCTATTGGCGCAGAAGGAGTGTTTTTAGACAATAGTAGTCAAATTACTGCAACCTCAGCTTTAGGTATTGATGGTTCCGTAGAACTGAATACTCAGGTAGACCCGACTCAAGGGGTGATAAAATTATCTGCTACGGTCATAGATACTGAGTCATTAGTGGCACAAAATTTATGTGTCGCAACAACTGGGGAAAAACAAGGAAGTTCTTTTATCATTACAGGTAGAGGTGGTCTCCCACCAGACCCGACTCAACCATTGACAGTATTGAGGGGAACTGTGGGGTGGGAAAGTAATAAACAAGAGGACACAGAGGTTGTTATGTCTGAGTCTCAACAACCTGTAGTGGTTGATCGTCGGCCAAAAACTCAGAATTTGCGACAAATTACTCAGGCAATGGGTTGGGTTATGACTAAATCTGGTAAAGTAACCCTGACATCCACTACAAATAGAATTAATTCAGCTAGTCCACAATTAATTCATCCTAGTTGTTATCTATTTTTAGGGAGTAGGGAGTAGGGAGTAGGGGACTTTGCTGATTTTAGTAAGGTGTAGAAAAAGCTCCTTGCTAGCTCCTAACTCCTGACTCCTGACTCCTGACTCCTGACTCCTGATAACTGAATATGATTGTCTGGATAATAATTTTAATTTTTTTCCCCTATTTTTCTGTTTGTAAACCTGCTATTGCTCAAATAACTCCTAGACCAGTTAACCCTATTCCTCAACCTTTACCACAAATAAAACCATTACCACCACCAGATGATTTACTCCAACCAAAACCAGTTCCATCTCTTTCTCCCCAATCTCCTCCTCTGCAAATTCCTGGTAAAATTACTGTCACCCAATTTGCCGTTATTGGTAGTACAGTTTTTAGTCCAACACAATTAGCAGAAGTTCTCAAACCTTTTACAGATAGACCTATTTCTTTTGCAGAATTACTTGAAGCACAAACAACAGTAACTCAGCTATATTTTGACCAAGGATATGTTACCTCTGGAGCTTTTATTCCACCACAAACTTTGCAAGATGGTACTGTTGTTATAGAAGTTATTGAAGGACAAGTTGAAGAAATTGAAATTTCCGGACTGAAACGACTTAATTCTAGTTATATTAGCAGTCGTATTGAATCTGGTCTTCAGACACCTCTAAATCAAAATCAGTTATTTAAATATCTACAGTTACTACAACTCAACCCTTTAATTGAAAGATTATCCGCTAATTTAACAGCAGGAACTCGTCCTGGTTTGAGTAGGTTAGAGGTACAAGTGGAAGAAACACCAGCTTTTTTTGCTCAACTTTCTGCTGATAATTTACGTTCTCCTAGTGTAGGTACTGTTCGTCTTCAAAGTCAAATTTCTCATAATAATTTGACTGGGTTTGGCGATCGCTTTAATGTTACTTACTATCGTACAGAAGGTAGTGATACTCTTGATGACTTGAGTTATACTCTCCCAATTAATTCTAAAAATGGTACTATTAGTTTGCGTCATCGTCGTACGAGTAGTGAAATTATTGAAGATCCTTTTAATGAACTAGATATTGACACAAGTTCTCAGACCTATGAGATGAGTTTTCGCCAACCTATTTATCAAACTCCTAGTACAGAAATTGCTATAGGTTTAACAGGTTCTGTAGAAGAGTCAAAAACTACTCTTTTAGATGAACCTTTTCCAGGTTCTATTGGTGCGGAAGATGATGGGGAAATTAATATTTCTTCACTGCGTTTTTTTCAGGAATATGCTTTTAGAAGTACCACAGATGTATTTGTGGCACGCTCAGAATTTTCTCTAGGGATAAATGTTTTTGGTGCGACTGTGAATAATCAAGCTCCAGATGGGAGGTATTTTTCTTGGCGAGGACAAGCACAATATTTACGTTTATTAGCACCAGAAACAGTATTTTTAATTAGGTCAGATATTCAGTTAGCTCCCAGAAGTTTATTTCCCCAAGAACAGTTTAGTTTGGGAGGGGGATTAAGTGTAAGGGGATATCGTCAGGATGCTTTACTTGCTGATAATGGTATGTTTATTTCTACTGAGTTTCGGTTTCCTATTCTGCGAGTAAGAAACTGGGATGCTATTTTACAATTAACTCCTTTTGTTGATTTTGGTACTGTTTGGAATAGTAATGAATTAGAATTAATTGAAGATACTTTATCTTCTGTAGGTGTGGGTTTAAGATTCCAAGTTGGAACTCGTTTTTCGGCTCAATTAGATTTGGGAATTCCTTTGGTTGATATAGATAATAATGGAGATTCTTGGCAGGAAGATGGTGTATATTTTTATCTTAGATATAGAGCGTTTTAAATAATTAATAATTAATAATTAAAGCTATCTCTAATTATCTATTGGTAATGAAGCTGGATGCTGAATGGTTAAAACAGATGATATGATTATAACTAATA